>CAZTJD010000050.1:0-27556 GCA_964613985.1 uncultured Anaerolineales bacterium | reverse complement strand
CGGGGTTGATTTACAAAATCTAGGAGATGAAGCATTAACCAACTTCAATGTCCGTATAATAAACTGGGATGCGGCACTACTCAAGATAGAAAATCAACAAGGACGTCCAGAGAGGCAGGGTCTATTTGGTTTTTTATCCATAGGATTTAGCGCTGCTGCTGTATTGACCGTTTTTGGATTCCTGCTATATGCTATCTTTTCTTTTCGAAGGAGGTTTATCGAGCTAGGTGTTTTAAGAGCATCCGGACTAAGCGTCAATCAAATGACTGCTTTTCTTGCCTGGGAACTGTTCTTCTTAATTGGTATTGGCGCTATCGCTGGAACTGGATTAGGCGCATTGGTGAGTAACCTTTTTATACCCTACCTTCAAATCGGCACAGATGAAGCCTCGCATATTCCCCCTTACCTAGTTGAAATCGCCTGGCCTGCAATATTCGAAATCTATGCTCTTTTCGGTCTTCTTTTCATGGTTACTTTGGTTATCTTGATATTCTTATTAAGAAAAATGCGTATCTTTGAAGCCATCAAGCTTGGTGAAACGATTTGATATGATGAATTCCAACCTGACTTCAAAAATTGTACCAGAAAAGGTGAACAACTCACCATTTATCGTTTGTGATAATCTTGTCAAAATTTATCAAATCGCTAATTTGGAAGTTGTCGCCCTGCAAGGTTTAGACCTGGTCGTTGGAACGGGTGAGATGCTTGGAATTGTAGGTGCAAGCGGAAGCGGAAAAACAACATTGTTAAATATCCTTGGAGGCCTAGACCGTCCTTCTGCGGGCCGTATCTGGATAGATGGAAGTGACTTGCTAAAATTATCAGACAAAGCCTTAGATTGCTACCGCCGAGATAAAGTTGGTTTTGTATGGCAACAAAGTGCCCGTAACCTTATTCCCTATTTAACTGCTCTCGAAAATGTAGAACTTCCGATGACCTTAGCGGGAAAATCTGGAGGCGAAAAACGGAAAAGAGCCTTAGAGTTACTGGATACAGTTGGATTGAGTGATAGGATTAAACATAGTCTATCCGAATTATCTGGTGGAGAACAGCAAAGGGTAGCGATTGCTGTATCTTTAGCAAATAAACCCAGCCTGTTATTAGCGGATGAACCTACAGGCGAGGTGGATGAAGCGACTTCCACATCAATTTATAAGACTTTGAGGCGCCTAAATGAAGCCTATAAATTAACAACCTTAATTGTCAGTCACGACCCTGGGATTGCCCATTATGTTGACCGTGTTGTTGCTATCCGAGATGGAAAAACTGCTGCCGAAACTGTCAGGCAATCCAGATTAAAATCCCAATTTGAAAACACAAGTAATAAAGATAGGGAAGAAATTGAGGAAGTAATCTTCGAAGAATTAACCATGCTGGATTCAGCTGGTCGTTTACAAATTCCAAAAGATTATTTAGAGATGTTCAATATTCGCGGCCGGGTTCGTTTAGAGGTATCTGACGATGGTATTATGATCGTACCCGTTGAACACAGCGGTAACGACCTCTCTGCTGAAGAAGCTGCAACTGAACTAGATAAAACCAGGGAACAAAAGGGATTAGTGGGCTTCATGACTCGCAAGTGGAATGATATCATCAAGAAGAGGAGCTCATTTCGTGACCGAAATAACAACGAATAACGTAAATAAATTTATCATTCAAACGGAAAACCTGTGGAGAAAGTATAAACGCGGTACAGAGCAAGAGGTTGTTGCATTACGTGGTATAAATCTAGATATCCAACCAGGTAGCTTTATTGCTGTAAAAGGACGTTCTGGAAGTGGAAAAACAACGCTTCTCAACATTCTTGGAGGACTTGATCGTCCTACAGAGGGCATCGTCCGGATTTTTGGTCGGGACATATCAGCACTTGATGAAAAAGAGGTTACACTTTGGCGCCGGGAGCGAATAGGTTTTATATTCCAATCTTTCGGTCTCACCCCAACTTTTTCAGCATTTGAAAACGTCGAGTTAATGCTCCGTATTGCTGGAAAATCTTCAAAACTACGTCGCGAAAGGACACACTATTGTCTTGATTTGGTCGGTCTGATAAAAAGAAAGGATCACCGTCCAGATGAATTATCTGGTGGTCAACAACAACGTCTAGCAATCGCCAGAGCATTAGCAAATAGACCTAAGCTTATCCTTGCCGATGAACCTACTGGAGAATTGGACAGCACCACAGCCCGCGAGATCTTATCATTATTTCAAAGAATTGTTCATGATGAACATGTCACACTTCTTATGGCTTCCCATGATCCCCTTGTCGATGATTATGTTGAGGAAATATTACCACTCAAAGATGGGCAAATCGAATAAAGATCACCGTCTTTAATCTCACCTCTGTCAACCAAGAGATAACTTTATCAACTTAAAACAAACAATTTCAGGAGAGTACCATGAATAAACGGATTTTCGGACGAACAGGTCATATGAGCACTGTCGCAATATTTGGCACCGCTGCTTTATATAATGGAACACCCGAGATGACAAACAAAGCGATGGAACATATCCTAGAGCATAAAGTCAATCACATAGATATTGCTCCAGGGTATGGTAAGGCGGAAGAATTAATGGGACCCTGGATTGAAAAGATGCGCGATCGATTCTTCCTTGGTTGCAAAACTCAACTAAGGACAAAGGTTGAAGCTGCTGCAGAATTGCGTTTATCACTAGAAAAGCTCCATACAGATAAATTTGATTTACACCAACTACATGCGGTAACAAACCTGGAAGAACTCGACCAGGTTACCGGGAAAAATGGTGCACTAGAGGCGATCCTAGAGGCCAAAGAAGAAGGATTAACCGATTACATAGGGATTACTGGTCATGGAAACCAGGCTCCAATGGTTTTTTTGGAAGCTCTCCGAAGGTATGATTTCGATTCTGTCCTATTCCCAGTTAACTTCGTCCAGTTCAGCCTTCCAGACTATAGAGAAAAGGCATTAGAACTCCTAGAAGTATGTCAAAGAAAAAATATCGGCGTAATGGCTATAAAAGCCATAGCAGCCCGACCGTGGGGCGAGAAAGAAAGGAAATATACCTGCTGGTATGAACCTTTTGATACTCCTGAAATGATTCAAAAGAGTATTGATTTTACACTCTCTCAAAATGGTGTTACAGGATTATGTACAACTGGGGATGTAAATATCTTACCCCTGTTCCTGGAAGCTTGTGAAAGATATTCCTCGATGGATGAGTCTGACCAGGAGGAACTCATAAATAGCGTTGATGAATACGAAGGAGCAACAATTTTCGAGTAATCTTAAAAGTTAAATGAAACAGTCATGACCGATATAACCAAAAATAATTATAAGATTATATCGGTCGTTATTTTTTTTCGTTTCCAATTGCCTCAGCCAATACTTACTACCAATTATTGGCATTAGATTAGTTGGGTTTTGTAATTAATATCAAATCAAAACCATCATAACAAATATGTCGAAAATGGTTTTTAATGATCAACAGTGAGAAAGTCGAATTTTATGGAAAATAATGATGAGTTAAAGCTGTATCAGGAATTTAAACAGATACTGAACCACCAGATATATCCTGTCCAATTCAGTAAGGACATCAATCTGAGACTCGAGCGTATCATCCATTTATTATCCTTGATTGGGAATCCCCAGCGTTCATATCCTGTGATCCACGTTGGGGGAACCTCAGGAAAAGGTTCCACATCAACAATGATATCGAGTGTTCTTAATACAGCAGGCTACAAAACAGGCCTTCATACCTCACCTCATATCCAAATAATAAATGAGGGGTTTCAAATAAATAACAAAATCACACCAACATTGAAGTTGTTTACATTGCTGGAAGAAATGAAACCCGCTATTGACGAGGTTGCCTTGGAAAACCCCTTCGGTAGTCCCAGTTATTTTGAGGTCCAGGTAGCCTTAGCTCTTTACTTATTTAAAAAAGAGAAGGTTGATGTTGCCGTAGTCGAGGTGGGATTAGGAGGATCCTTGGATGCCACAAATGCCATCGATGCCCAAATTGCTGTACTGACAAACATTGGTTTAGATCATACTGACATCCTGGGCGAAACAATCGAATTAATTGCGCAGGATAAAGTTGGGATCATAAAATCTGGGCAAACTGTAATCAGCGGATTGACCCAATCCTCCACTCAGAAAATAATCGCCGACCGCTGTAAAGCCCAAAAGGCAATCTTATGGCAATTGGATAAGGATTTTACCTTTGAATACGATCAGGATAAAGAGATATTCTCAGTCTCACTACCCGGTCGGGAATATAACAATCTTCATGAGAATTTATTGGGAGATTTTCAAATTAGAAACGCAACTTGCGCTTTGGCTGCAGTCCATGCTTTTAATCCAAATTTATCAGCAGATTATATCCGCCAGGGCTTGAATCACATAAAAATTTCTGGCCGAATGGAAATTGTCCAAGAGGAACCCACTGTGCTTCTTGATGGCGCCCATAATACAGATAAGATAAAAGCAGCCTCTTCTGCAGTTTCAAAACTATTTGCAGAAAAAAGACGTGTTATTGTATTTGCATTAAAAAGGGGTAAAAAATTTCGTGACATCCTGCCCTATGTCGTCGATAATGCCTCAATTCTAATCATAACCTCATTTTCAACTGATCTATGGCATCCCTACAATCCAGAAAAACTCGCCAGTTACGCCCAGATTTTGGACCACAATCTAGAAATACATATTGAACCTGATCCAATAAAAGCGATTGAACTTGCATTTCAATTAGCAAGCCCAGATGATTTGATTTGGGTTACTGGTTCTCTTTACCTGGTTGGAAATGTTCGAAATTATTGGCATCCTCCCCTTGAACTACTAAATTCAGCTAAACTACACTTTGGATAAGGAATACCCCAGAAGAATCAACTTTTTTGGAGAAAATATATCAGAAAGGATGCCAGCATAAGCGACGGAAAGGGCAACGAATTTGAGCGATCTTTTTCTGATTTCAGTTATTTAACCCATTCGGAGGTGGATCAGGGGATTCGCAATCTGAAAGTTGCTATAATGGATGGTTCGTTGCACGTCGAGACCAAACGAAGCAAGAAACGCTTTGACGAATTACAAAGTACTGTTTATCTTATTCGTGGAATCAAAAAGAGCAAGAAAACGATTTTAAAATTTCTTGATGTCATGAATATACTTAGGCTCGTTCTCTTAAAACCAGTGCTTCCACAAATTGTTGTTGGAAATCAAGGTTTGCATCGAGATCAAGTTGTTCGGCCCGTTCCGCCAATTTCTCACCCAATTCGAAACCTTCTCGGGACAAAAACAAGGCTGCCCCAAAACCTGCTCCATTCGCAACTGTCTTCACCACCCCTTTATTGACTGCTGGAATCATACCTACACCGATTACAGCATCTATGTCCAACTGTCCACCAAATGAACCCGTTAAATAAACTTTTTCCATGTCTTTTGGGGAAAGGTTTAATTCTTTCATGAGTATATTAATTGCAGCAAGGATTGCACCTTTTGCCTTTTGTAATTCGCGAATATCCCACTGGGTTAATTGAAGCGAACCATCACTGTTTAAGCGTATATAACGAACGCCATTTTCATCATTCCCAACAAGCTCATGATAAGCAGACAATTTATCCGTCGTGATTCTACCATTCTCCTCGATCAACCCAACTTTTAATAATTCATACACAACACTTAACAATCCTGATCCGGTTAAGCCAATAGGGGGGGCGTTAGAGATCGTTTCAAGCTTTACATTCCCACCATCGATATGAACAGCAACAACAGCGCCATCAACAGCTCTAGATCCGCAGGAGATTTGGACACCTTCATAGGGAGGTCCGTCTGCCGTGGACGCCGTCAAGATGCGTTCTCCATCCGTAACCATTACTTCACCGTTTGTGCCTAGATCGATAGCTGCAATCGGTCCCTCTGGTTGATCAAAACCAAAGTATGCCAGACACGCCAGGGCATCTGAGCCAACAAAACCGCCAATAAGAGGTGGAAACAAGACCTCAACAGACTCAGGAAAAATTCCTCCCATGATCGAATTCCCATCCCTGATACTCTTGGTGTCTACCGGTTGAAAAGGATAAACCCTTAACGTCTCCAACGGTTTTTTCGTCAACAAGTGATGCATGGCGACATTCCCGACAATAACAACCCGTTTAATTCTGTTGCGAACACTTCTTGATAATTTAAGAGCATCAACAGATTGGTTAATCGAAGATAGAGCCAATTTTTGGATACGTTCGGCATTTTCAGGAATTCTGGCATTGTCCATCCTAGAGATTACATCCGCGCCAAAAACCGTTTGTTGATTTAAACTGGCAGCACCTAAACACACCTCACCATCATCCATCATAGTTAGAAAAGCAGCAACTGTTGTTGTCCCCAAGTCAATTGACAGCCCCAACGGTATTTCTCTTTCCTGTCTATAACGATAACTTGAGTGAAAAGATTTATTCGAATAGACGACAATCGGCGATAAGATGACCTTTGTATCTTCTTGTACCCTTGCCCTGCAAGCCAAACGGTTCCCTAATGCTAATTCCCCTTCAGACATGTTTTTAGTTTCAATTTCATCAGGGGTAGGTGTTCCCACCTCAATGAGTACCTTACATTTCCCACAGGTTCCTCTCCCAGCGCAAGGCTGTTCTAATGGAAATCCTGTTGCCAAAATAACATCACCCAAAAGGGTTCCCTGTGTCGCCTCAATTGTTTTAATATCTTCACCATAGATAACAGTTACCAAAGGCATAAATACATTCCTAGATAAGATAAAGGAGAAAAAACAAGCACAGAATTTAGAAGATAATACTATCCTTACCCAATTAATTGAAAAGGATCATCGAATTGAAATCGATCTTTTTTTAGAAAATATTATCTAAGGGACAAGCGGAATTTTTATACTTTCACCTCAACTTTTGGAGGTCCTTTTGGGTTATCAACATCCACCCTTTTTAACGGGTTTGGTCCTAGTTTTCGAATCCTGTTGGTCATTTCTTCCGCCGCTTCAGCAAAAGCTCGTCCCTGCCCTCCCGACATAAAATACATATCGAGACGTTCACTGTTTAAACCAATTTCATCAAGTAATTTCTTCGTCTTCTTGACCCGTTCATTGGCACGTTCATTCCCCCTGACATGATGGCAGTTACCTAATGGACAGGCAACTACTTAGACTCCATCTGCACCATCCTCAAAGGCTTTTAAAATATAACGTGGGTCTGTCTTTCCAGTGCATGGAAGTCTGATCAGTTTGATATTGGCCGGATAACTAATCCGCAATGAACCAGCTGTATCAGCGGCCATGTAACCACAGTAAATACACATAAACGCCGTAATTTCCGGCTCAAAAACGTTGTCACTCATGCTTCTATCCAGCTCCCAAGAACATGTGCATCAGGCACCATGACCTGTTGGTCGGTAAAGTTTATCAGCTGAATTGCCACTGCCGGACATTCAGCTGTACAGGTGCCACAGCCATGACACAAGGTAGGGTTGATATAAGCTGCCCCAACAATTGAACCGACACCGACCTTCCCATCATCGATTACGGGTATTTCAAATGGACAGGTTCGCGTACAGGTCAGGCAGCCAACGCATTTCTCTTGATCAACCACAGCGATTGTTCCACCGACGTGCATTTGTTCTTTCGATAAGATCGTGATTGCCCGTGCCGCGGTGGCTAAGGCATGGCTAATACTCTCTTCAATGAACTTTGGGTAATGTGCCATACCACAGATGAAGATCCCCTCTTCCATAAAATCCATAGGGCGCATTTTGATATGAGCCTCAAGGAAGAATCCTTCATGAGACAATGGCACTTTAAGAATCTTGGATAACTCCTTAGCTCCATTTGCCGGAACAACTGCAGTGCTTAGGACAAGCAGATCTGGATTGAATACCATCTTTCTACCTAACATCGGTTCTCTAACAGTTATCTGCAAATCACCATTCTTGCTTTCTACAAGCGGTTCATGGTCATCGTCATAACGGACGAAGATCACTCCTCGACGTCGGGCTTCAGTATAAAATGCTTCTCGGAAACCATAGGTAATGATATCTTTGTAAAGCACTGTCACATTACAACCTGGATTGGCGACTTTAATCCGCAATGCGTTTTTAATCGTGTTCGTACAACAGATTCGGGAACAATAATCCTGTTTTACTTCTTCTGGACGGACACATTGGATCATTACAACTTCTTTTAGTTGTGTGATCTCACTCAACCGATGCGCGATGGTGTCTTCCAACTCTAATTGAGAGACGACTTTCTTGTGTTTTCCTTGCAGGTATTTGGCTCCCCTTGACTCGCGCCCACCGATTGCCACAATTGTGACACCATGATTCATTCTTTCTTCTGTACCATTTCGATGGCGTAGAACAGATTTATAGGCACCAATGTGACCTTCATGTTTTACGACTTCTGTCTTTGTATATACTTTAATCCGACTTTCAGCTATGACCCTGTTAATCAAATCACGAAGAAGCCTTTGTGGATTGTAACCCTCAACTACATAATTAATGTTGTAAAGATTTCCTCCAAGAATATCGGATTTCTCTACAATTGCAACGTCAAATCCAGCATCAGCGATTGCTAAAGCAGCACTCATCCCAGATATTCCACCGCCAATTATCAAAGCTTTTCTCTCTGGTACGATTGAAGATTTATGCACTGGTTGCAGCTCTTTAGATCTCGCTACCGCAATCCTGACCATTTCCATCGCTTTTCTAGTTGCCCTTTCAGGTTGGTTTGGGTGCACCCAGGCACAGAATTCTCGAATATTGGTCATTTCCATTAGATAGGGATTCAACCCAACTTCTCTTACGGTCCGTTGGAATAGAGATTCGTGTGTCCGGTGGCTGCACCCAGCAACAACAACGCGATTTAGATCTTGTTTAGTGATCGCATCCTTAATTTTCTTTATTCCTTCAGGGAAACAACCATAACCTACATCTTCTACATTAACCACACCCTCATTGTGCTTTGCTGAGGAGATTACCTGTTCTACATTGACAGTCCCATCAATAGCAGGATGACAACGACACACAAAAACACCAATTCTCGGGGTTTCATCAAGTACATCCAATTCGGCAGGAAAAGTTTCTGCACTCAAGAATGGATACTCTCGGCTGGTAGGTAAATTTCCTAGTTGGTCAGTAAAAAGCCTCATCACCTCACCAGCTGCCCCTGCGGCATCTAGAATCGTTTCCGCGATCTCTTTCGGTGTTGAGAAAGCTCCACACACATATATTCCTGGTTGACTCGTCTCCAAGGGATTAAATTTATCGGTTTGGCAAAATCCATATTGATTAAGGTCGAAGCCCAATTTTTGTGATAACTCTTCTGCTCCTGCTGGTGGTTGCACTCCAACGGATAGCACCACCAGGTCGAAACGTTCCTCAGATAATTTCCCTGTTGGGTTTAAATATCGAATTATTAAATCATGAGACTTGATATCCTCTTTTAAGTCGGATATCCTACATCGCGTATATTCGACCCCATATTCTTCAGTAGATTGATGGAAATATGCATTATACTCCTTGTTAAACGCCCTTTCATCCATCATAAAGATCTGGCAGTGCACATTTCCTCCAAGCCGTTGTTTCGTCAGCACAGCTTCTTTTGTTGCATACATGCAGCAAATAGAGGAACAATAAGGGTGTTCTTGGTCTCGTGATCCAATACATTGTAACCAAGCAACACGCTTAGGAGGTTTATTATCCGAAGGGCGTAGAACCAAACCTTCCGTTGGTCCCGACCTGCTAACATATCGTTCATATTGCATTGAATGAACGACATTCGGAAACCGTCCAAATCCAAATTCTTCCAAATCGCCGGCATTAGAAATTTGATAGCCTAAAGCCAAAATGATAGCAAAAACTTGGATCGATTCATCCCAATCAACCTCATCCAGGTTCACTGCGTGGGTTGGACATACAGCTTCACATCGTCTACATTCATTACAGTCGTCTCCCTTATCAACATAATATGCATTTGGAAGGGCACGAGGCGCACTCTTATGAATTGCATTGCGCGTTACTAAAGATTCCTGCATTTCACTTGGCAACCGTCGTGGACACACAACTGCACATAATCCACAGTTCGTGCATAAATTAACATCCACAAAACGAGGACGGTGACGTAAGGTCACTGTAAAATCCCCCGCCTGTCCTTCAACATCCAGTATATCCGTGCGAGTCATGACTTGTAAATTAGGATGTTGGTTCGTTTCAATGAAAGCTGGCGAAATGGCTGGGCGTGTACAGCCATAACCATGATCTGAAGTACCGCGACATAATACACAATCATGAGTAGGGAACATATACCCTAATTGGGCCACTCGTCCTCCAAGTCCAGGTTCTTTTTCTACCAGGAAGACTTTTAATCCAGCCTCTGCCAGGTCCAAAGCAGCTCTCATTCCCCCAATTCCACCCCCAACAACCATAACAGCCCCTTCTGGATTAGGTATTTGAATTACCATTAATTCACCTCTACAATGTTGTCTCTCGAATGTCTAATAGATTTGTGTCAGTTAACTCGTGAATAATTTTTTCTAATTTATCTTTTGATAAGTTCCTAACCTTGCAAACCGAATTCCAGGTATCCTGTTCTTGACCAGGATAGCCAAGAAAAACGGACATAAACCCACCTTCCTGAGCAATTGCTGAAGTTAATCGAGCGACTGCACCAGCTCGGTCTGGTTGAGAGATAGTCATTCTAATTCCTGGTCGGCGTGCACCCATCAAATCTATCATGACTTCAAAAAGATCATTATCAGTAATAATACCCACCATGTTCCCTTCATTAAAGACAGGTAAGCAACCAATTTTCTTGTCAGCCATGATTCGGGCTGCTTCTTCAACAGCCATGCCATCATCGATGGTAAACACCTCCTTCGTCATCACATCTTTTGCTTTAATTTTTGAGAGCAAATAACTAATTTCGAAACGGCTGAATCCACTAACGTCTGAAGGCAAAGCCCTGAGTAAAGATCGTTGCGTAACCAGCCCTATCAAGTTACCATCTTCCCCTAAGATGGGTAAATGACGAAATCTTTTATCCCGCATGAGTTCCTGGATTTCAGTTACCGACATGTCGGGGGTACCACATATTGGATTTGGCGTCATTCGATCTCTAACAAACATAGAAACTCCTAGATAAATTAAACCGCAACTGTTCTAAATTAATAATATGTCATTCATCCTATATTTAGTCTTAATGGTCAGTACAATCAAAAACCACCAGTTAAGATAAGGTTATGAAATCTCACTGGCGGTTTCCTTTTCATAGGAAATTTCCTCTTAAAAAACTAATAATAACACCAAGACCTATAACTCATTAATAAAAACAGGGACCTAATATATTCAGATATATTTTATCCCTCCTTCTATAAAATTGCAACGTTTGTGAAAAAATATACTTACGAGTAAATCAACTATATGCTTATACACTGCTTAAGATGAAAGGGACTTTGTACGGTCATTACGGACAGAGCAAAGCGTAGTGTGGCATTCTTTATTCTGGTATGAGGAGATCGCTTCATCTTAAAGGCACTCCTTTTGATAACACCAATTAGTTACTTTTAATAGTTGATAAGGTTTCCTCTACCTATTATTGCTAATACTAAGTTGGTTAATAAATCGCAATCGAGAGGAATAAATAATCAGGGAGTATTCCAATGGGAATGATTTGGATAAAAACAAGCTTACAGAAGTGTCCGCATCCTAAGCCTAGACTTGGTTGTGTTTCCAGGTCTTCATAACCAACAATGTAATGCGAATTTAAAATGCCAAACCATAAATTTTAATAAATCTGGCTGTCTTCATCTTGAAATAATTTCCAAATTGTCTTATTCCTTTGCATTCTGATAAAAATGTTGTACAATCATTGCACATAGTTCAACATATTAAATCTGGAGGAAATATGACCAACCCTACTTTCTCGCCCGATGTAACCAATGATGATAAACTATGGGCTGCTTTAGGTTATCCAATCCCTATTGTCCCAATCATCGCCCTTCTCATGGAAGAGAAAAAAGACCGCCCATTTATAAAATACCACGCCGTGCAATCTTTGGTTTTTAATGTCGCCTTATGGGTGATTATTTTTGTGATTGCTATAATTACCTTGGGAATTGGGTCTATTTGTGCACCCATATTCTGGCTGATAACGCTTTGGCCCGCATATGACGCTTACCAGGGAAAATATACGGAATTTCCAGTAATAACGAACTTCATAAAGAATCAGGGTTGGGTTTAATCGCTGGAAACTTAATCCTTACCTCGTCCTTTTCTGGACGAGGTTTTTTAATTTCTATAAATTTGATGTAATTCTGTTGATAAATAACTCTTGACACTTACATGACAACTTTGTAGAATGATGACAACGATTTCTGGGGAGAATCTCGGCATTGTCCGAGTACCGAAGGTGCAAGTCTGTGAGTATAAAATCAGGCGAAACTCTCAGGTGAAAGGACCCAGACTTCGATCTACCTCTGGAAAGTATTTTGCGTTAATAATTTCTCGCAAGACACCGATGGGGCAAGTCCTGAACTTCGATTTAGGACGAATCTCTCAGGTCTACGACAGAGGCGCATGCAATTTCATTTCGCATGCGTTTTTTAATTTTTCATTGAAAAGGAGATACTAATGGATACACCCTCGGACCTGAAATATACAGAAAATGATGAGTGGATTCGCGTAGAAGATTCGATGGGAATTGTTGGAATCACGGATTATGCACAGGATCAACTGTCAGATATTGTTTTTGTGGAATTCCTAGTTGATCCAGGTGAATCTTTCGATCAAGGAGACACAATTGCTACCATCGAATCAGTCAAAGCTGCAGCAGACATTTACGCTCCTGTAAGTGGAACCATAAAATCAGTAAACGATGACTTGATTGATAGCCCGGAGCTGATTAATTCTGATCCTTACGGCGATGCATGGTTAATTAAAATCGAGCTATCTGATCCTTTCGAATTGGATGAGCTCTTGGATGCAGACTCTTACACCAATCTCGAAAGAGATTTATAAAGATTTTTAAGTTTCACATTTCTTTCCATCACCAGCTATAAAATATTAGATATTTTTAAGTAGCTGTGTAAAACAGGAGGCGTTATGTATATCCCCCATTCAGACACCGAGCGGGAGGAAATGCTAAAGGTTATCGGTGTAAATAAAATCGAAGATCTTTTTGAAAGTCTTCCTTCAGACCATCTTTTTCCTCTGTTGAACCTTCCCGCTGGAGTTACAGAAATGGAAGCTTTGGAGGAATTAAATCACATCGCTTCGGTTAATGAATCCGCACAGGACTTGATCTGTTTTTTAGGAGCCGGCGCTTATTATCATTACACACCAGCAGCGGTCGACTTTCTGCTAAACCGAGGCGAGTTCTACACTGCGTACACTCCCTACCAACCAGAAATTTCTCAAGGAACCCTCCAGGCTATATTCGAATATCAAAGCTTGATATCCGCATTAACTAACATGGATGTCTCTAACGCTTCTCATTATGACGGTGCAACTGCTGTCGCTGAGGCTATTAACATGGCTTATCACAATTATCGAATGAAGAGACCAAAAGTTGTGATATCACCATCAGTTAATCCACAGTATATGGAAACTGTTCAAACCTATATTCGAGGTTCTGATATACAAATCGTTGGTGGAGATCTACCAGCTACATCTACTCCTGATGAATTGGTCCCTTTAATTGATGAGGATACAGCCCTTGTAGTAGTCCAATACCCTGATTTTCTTGGTCGAATATTTGATTATTATAATTTGGTAAAGAGTGCTCATCAATCAAAAGCTATGGTATCCATCCATGTAAATCCAATTGCCCTTGGTCTATTAAAGCCTCCAGGCGATTTTGGCGCAGATATCGTTACAGGTGAGGGGCAGACTTTGGGTATCCCTATGTCCTACGGGGGTCCTTACCTGGGTATTTTTGCTACACGCTCTCAATATGTTCGCAAAATGGCAGGTCGTTTAGTTGGAGAGACCGAAGATAATCGAGGACAACGTGGTTATGTACTCACTTTAAGTACCAGAGAACAGCATATTCGACGGGAAAGGGCTACGTCAAATATCTGTTCAAATCAAGGGTTATTAGCCTTAGCCGCGGGAATCTACCTCAGCCTCTTAGGTAAAAGCGGAATGCAGAAGATAGCCAAGCTAAATTACTATAAAGCCCATTACGCGGCAGGGATCATAGATGCTCTTGATCAATACCACCTTGTTTCCAATGCACCTTTCTTTAATGAGTTTGTAGTTAAATGCCCCCAACCAGTTCCTGATGTTAATAGTCATCTCCTGGAACACGACATTCTAGGAGGATTTGATTTAGGGAAGGTTGAAAAAGATCTTAAAAACCACATGTTGATTGCTGTGACAGAGATGATTAGCCGCGAGGAAATCGATTTTATGGCACAAGTTCTATCGGAGGTACCCGATGCCTGAACCTACCATTTTTGAACTCTCACGACCAGGTCGAATTGGCCTTCGTTATCCGGATCCTGACGTCCCAGAGTCTCAACTTCCTGAGGGGCTTACCCGAGACATCCTCCCGTTGCCAGAACTCTCAGAATTAGATGTAATCCGTCACTATACGCGCTTATCGCAATTAAATCATGCAATAGATATTGGATTCTATCCCTTGGGTTCATGTACAATGAAATACAATCCCAAGATTAATGAAATAACGGCGCGGTTGCCAGGTTTTACACAAATCCACCCCCTTCAGCCCATTGAAACAGTGCAAGGAGCCCTGGGTTTGATGTATGAGACTCAAGAATGGCTGAAAGAGATCAGCGGATTGGCTGCCGTGAGTTTGCAACCAGCTGCTGGTGCACATGGTGAATTAACTGGCGTACTTATTATAAAAGCTTATCATTCGTCGCGCGGGGATCATAAAAGGGTAAAAATGTTAATTCCAGATTCCGCTCATGGCACTAACCCCGCATCTTCCGTGATGAGCGGATTTGTCACGAAACAGATCTCGTCCGACGCCCGTGGTAATATCGACCTCGAAAAAGTTAAGGCAGAATGCGATGAAACACTTACAGGGATCATGATAACAAACCCAAATACTTTGGGATTATTTGATGAAAACATCGTCGAGATTTGCAAGCTGGTTCATGAAGCTGGAGGACTTGTTTATGGTGATGGTGCTAACCTGAATGCTATACTCGGCATTTCACGTCCAGGGGATCTTGGGATTGACGTATTACATTTTAACCTTCACAAAACATTCTCGACCCCTCATGGTGGAGGCGGTCCAGGTTCAGGTCCTGTTGGCGTTACTAAAGCACTGTCTGACTTCTTACCTGGTCCAATCGTGGGAATAATCGAAGAAGAACAGAACGATGAACCACAACTCTATGGTCTTATCACTCCTTCTCAATCCATTGGAAGAGTTAAATCTTTCTATGGCCACTTCGGGATAATCGTTCGGGCATTCACATATATATTGATGCATGGCTCAGACAAAATTCCTGAGATAGCAAAATATGCAGTGTTAAATGCAAATTACCTGCAAGCTAAAATTCGGGATACCTATAAAATCCCTTATGATAGAATTTGTATGCATGAGTTTGTTGTAGAGGGTCATTGGGAAGATGCACCAGAAATCCACGCCTTAGATATCTCAAAAAGGCTGATGGACTATGGGTTCCATCCACCGACAAACTATTTCCCTCTCATCGTTCCTGAAGCATTAATGATTGAACCTACAGAAACTGAAAATAAGGAAACCTTGGATAAATTTGCTGAAGCACTTAAGAAAATCGCTGACGAAGCTCATTCCGACCCGGATATTTTAAAGACTGCTCCTCACAATACTCCGTTTGGTCGTCTAGATGAAGTTAGCGCAGCAAGGAACCTGGTCCTATGTTGTTGGCTTCCAGAGGATTATAAGTCATAAGAATTCTCCTCGATCACCATAGAAAACAACCCTGAAGATAGACTGGAGGATAATTTACCTTGAATCCACACTTCGGAGTTTTTCCTTAATTAATTAATCAATGTTACAATTCACGACGAAATAAATTTCAATCACATGTTAAAAATGTGTAAATATTTAGAAGTATTTTGATGAAATCCATTGTAAAAGAATCCCAATTCCAAATTGTCCAACCAAGAGACACAATCGAAATCCATTTGCCGGATGGCAGGGTGATTTCTGGTCCTAGGGGAGAACCAGTCGGTAAATTTCTCCAAGTCTTAAAGAACGAATCTGATCCCCCTATTGTCGGTGCAATCGTAAACTATCAATTAAGAGAACTAACCTACCCAGTTGATATGGATTCAACAGTGGTACCTGTGACTATGAATGATGCGGATGGGATGAGATTCTATCGTAGGTCTCTAACCTTTCTTCTTGAAACCGCATTCAACGCGCTTTTTCCAAAAGCTATGCTTACAGTGGACCACTCTGTAACTTCTGGAGGCTATTTCTGCCAGGTATTCAATCGTATTCCTCTATCAGATCAAGAATTGACCTTATTAGAAAGCCATATGCGGAATCTTGTCGATAAAGATCATCCACTGATCCGAAAAGAGTATCCTCTTGAGGAAGCGATAGCTTACTTTCAAGAGAGGGAATATTACGATAAAGTCAGCCTGCTGAAACATAGAAAAAAACCTTACCTGATTTTATATAGCCTTGGCGAACACCGCGATTACCATCACGGTTATATGGTCCCTTCAACTGGATATCTGCAATGGTTTTCACTATATCGAATCGAAGATGGATTTATTTTACGTTTTCCCAGGAGGCATAAGCCAACCGAATTACAACCTATGCCAGATTACCTTACCTTGATAGAAACATTTAGGCAGTATGGGGATTGGCTTGCTCGCCTGGGAATCGATTCGATTGGAGCGCTGGATGATGCAATGTTGGACGGGCGAATACGAGAAATTATCCTGGTTTCTGAAGCCCTTCACGAACAAAGAATAGCCGAGATCGCGGGAATGGTGATGGATCGTTTACGGGATGTTCGAGTCGTCTTGGTTGCAGGTCCATCTTCATCCGGAAAAACAACTTTTGCAAAAAGATTATCTATTCAGCTTCTTGCCCGAGGAATTTCTCCTTTCCCCATGGAAATTGACAATTATTTCGTTGACCGCGATTTAACCCCACGTGATGAGAATGGCGAATATGATTTTGAATCTATTGATGCAGTCAACAGGAAATTACTTGGTGAAGATTTAAAAAGATTGATATCAGGAGAGATGGTCCAACTTCCTCGTTACGACTTCCTATCTGGAACAAGTAAAGTTGGAAACAAGGTGCAATTACAACCTGGTCAGATTATCATTCTAGAAGGTATTCATGGCTTAAATCCTCAATTGTTACCCGAGATGCCCGAACGACAGATATTCAGAATTTACGCATCAGCATTAACGCAATTAAACCTGGATCGCCATAACCGAGTCTCTACAACCGATACAAGGTTAATTCGCAGAATAGTCAGGGACGCGAGGGATCGTGGATATTCTGCACAAGACACAATTAGAAGATGGGAGTCTGTACGTAGGGGCGAGAAACAATATATATTCCCCTACCAACATAATGCTGATGTGATGTTCAACTCTGCTTTAGTGTATGAATTGGCAGCATTAAAACCCCTTGCAGAACCTTTGTTACGCCAGGTTCCATTTGGTACGCCCGAACATATCGAGGCGAAACGATTACTTGCTTTCCTCGAATGGTTCCTTCCTGCGGATGATAATCCCATTCCAGATAATTCAATCCTCAAGGAATTTGTTGGCAATTCCTCTCTTTCAAACTTCAGGCTTTGGAAACCAAGATAATATTTTCGATATTGCTTTTTCCAAGAAAATAAGAGCAATTCCTGGTCAAGATGTCAAGTTGGAGTATCTTGACTTCGAAGATAAACCTCCTCACTAACAAATTCACCCCCTTGAACGTTGCGATCTATTAATTTTCGATTGGAATCGAACCTGAATTCGACTTCGATTGGGCGGTAGCAACGGTGGCTCCCAACCAATACTTTTCTGCAATAATAGGTTGACTCTTTATTATCTTCACTATATACCAGACTGAGATCATTCACCATATCCAGACGACCTTTAAGTACCTCTTTACAGGTGTCACACTTCACATAGAACCAAAAGTTCGTCCCTTTGCCCACTGATCCGAAAACCGAAATAAAATTTTTCAGGAAACCCATAAAACCACCTACTTAATAGCTTCTATTTCTTCTTTAATGACCTTTCCTAATCTGGCAATCCCCTCTTCAATCATTTCAGGATTGGCATTTGAGAAATTCAAACGCATCGTATTTAGTCCCCCACCTTTAGCAAAGAAAGATGTTCCGGGTACATAAGCGACTTTAATAGCCACCGCTTTTTCAAACATCTCGACCGTGTTAATGCCTTCTGGTAATGTAACCCATAGGAACATTCCACCCATGGGATGGGTCCAACTCACTCCTTCAGGGAAATATTTCTCCATTGCTTTGAGCATAACATTTCTACGGTAGCCATAAACTTTCCTGATCGTGCGTACATGTTTATCCAGGAAACCACCCTTTGCTACCTCAAATGCAACCATTTGATTAAAGGTCGATGTGTGTAAATCCGCTCCTTGCTTTCCTTGAACTATCTTTGATATAACTTCTGCAGGGGCGACAATCCAGGCCAGGCGAATTCCGGGGGCTAGGGTCTTTGAAAATGTGCTCAGGTAAATAACATTCCCTCGATAATTTACCTCTCCATTTTTCTGGAATCGGTCATCAAGCATTAAAATCGGTGGTAGGTGTTCTCCTTCATAACGAAGCTGACCATAAGGATCATCTTCTACAATAGGAACTCCGTAATGATCTGCAAGTTCGACAAGTTTTTTACGACGCTCAATTGTTAATGTAACACCGGTTGGATTTTGGAAATTTGGTAATACATAGATGAATTTTGGGCTTGCTCGTAATGCTGCTTCTAATGGGGTCATTTGCATCCCGAACTCGTCTATTGGGACTGTAAGGTAATCCGGTTCGTAAGCATTCCAGGCTTGTAGCGCACCCAGGTATGTAGGTTCTTCGACCAGAATGCGATCACCAGGGTTGATGAGTAGTTTTCCCAATAAATCAAGTGCTTGTTGGGAACCCGACGTTATTTGAATATTTTCTGCACCGACTTTAATTCCATAACGGCAAGAATGCCTAGCTATCATATCTCTTAAAGGTAAATACCCTTCTGTAGTTCCATATTGAAGCGCTTGCGATCCCACCTCACTTAGGACAATATCACACGCGTTTTTGAACTCCTCTACAGGAAATACATCCGGAGCAGGTAAACCACCCGCAAATGAAATCAATCCCGGAATTTGAGTCAATTTGAGTAATTCACGAATCGCAGAACTACCCATATTCTTAGTCCGCCTTGCATACCGGTACTCCCAAGGGGTTCGCATTACATCATCTCCTTTTCCATATATGAAATGACCGGTACACAAAATGTACCGGTCAGATTGAAAATTTACTCCGGAAACCTTCTTAGAATGGTTGCCGTGGTTGGAATGGACACCCGGTCACCCGGAATCAGGTTCGCAGGTGCCTTACTCACCTCATCTGGGGCACTTTTAAAGACAAAAATGGGCGTCCCCTCTTCAGCAAACTTCATATCAACAATTGCCTGACCAAGCAGGTATCCTTCTCGATCGGCTGAGCAACTCGTCACTGCCCCAATAACCTTCCCTCGTTTATCTACAATAGGATCGCCCTGGTGAGCCATCCTGACACCTTTTTCGTTAAACCTGAACCGCATAACTATACTGTTTCTGTTCTTCTCTCGGGCGATAAATGCTGACCTGCCAATAAACCATGGCTTATATGTTTTTACATATGATCCGAAACCAGCCTCCGCTACGCCCAGATTCTTAGCTCCACCCATTTCATGCCCATAAAGAGGTAAACCGGCTTCAATTCTGAGTGAGTCTCTTGCACCTAGTCCAATTGGCTTTAAACCAAAAGATTTTCCGACGTATAATAAATCATTGAAAAGTGATTCTGCTTCTTTTGGATGGACGAACAATTCGAAAGCCATACTCTCCCCGGTGTAACCCGTTCTTGAGACGATAAGATTATATTTCCCTACCGTTGCCTCACATAATTGGGTTCGATTCAGCTTAAATACCTTCTTTTTATTTTCCGCATCAGTTCCTAACGCAAGGAGGATTTCACGAGAAAGTGGTCCTTGAAGAGCGATATCTACACGCATATCTATGCCTTCTTTAGGATCACGTAAATTCCGCAATCTGACATTTCTTCCAAAGACTCGTGCCCAAGGTCTCTTGATATCGACGCAAACAGTCCCCATCCTCACAGCATTTAGCCATAGCCAATCTTTATCGTCATTCGCAGCATTAACCACAATGAGGTATTTCTCAGCCCCACGCCTGTAAACCAACAAATCATCAATAACATTCGCTTCAGGATCCAAAAAATGGGTATAGAGTGATTCTCCCACTTCTAATGCACTTATGTCATTCCCGCATACCGAATCCAGAAATACAACAGCATCCGATCCTTCAGCTTGATAAACACCCATGTGGGTAACATCAAAGACGCCTGCTTTCTCTCGAACTGCCAGATGTTCTTCCATGACCGAAGCATATCGAACTGGCATTTCCCACCCACCAAAAGACACCATTTTTCCACCTAATTTTAGGTGAGTTCCGTAAATTGGGGTCTGCTTCAATCCCGAGTCCTCTTGCTGCCACACAAAGGTTGGAAGTGCGTCCCCAGAATCACTCGCCATACCAATATAATACGGCTTTTTCTTATCAACCTGTTCCCCATCCATTGCCTGGACTGCCTTTTGTTGGGATTCCATGATCCAAACAGGTCCTGGCACCTTGCGAACCAGATCGTCATCAAATTTTATAAATCCATCTGATAAGTCCCGCAACCAGGCAGCAACGACTCCCAAATGGGTTTTCCTTACACTCAATTGGTAAATATCATTATCAAGACAGGAAATCGTGCCGGGAATCTTTGTCCCATCAACAGAAAGGGTCGTTGGTTGGTATTGACCAATTGATAAAGAATCAAGATCGCTGCTAACGACCACGTTTAAGAATTCCTTTACGTGATTACCACCTATCTCTAATGCGACATCTTTTCCTGGGAAATCATCATCCATATAAAAAAAATGGGGATAGCCATCCTTGGTTGGGTTAAAATCGACACCTGCGTTGTGAGCAAGCTGCCGGATCTCTACTTTAATGCGCTCCAATGATTTAAAGTCGACCTTAGCTCTAATTTCAGAGCCCTGGTAATAGGGTATCGTTGCTAAAAGGAGATCAGCGATTAAATCTGCTAATTTGATACTTTCGGGTTCTTTAAATCCACGCTGGGTGATCCAATGCGTGCCCATTCTTACACCTGTCGGACGAAATGCAGATTTGTCACCTGGAATTGTGTTTCGATTTGCAACCACTCCAGCAATATCCATAATGCGTGATGCCAGATCCCCAGTTAAAAATGCTCCTTCTTCCCCCGTCACGCTTTTCATATCCAAGTTCATCAGGTGGGTATTTGTACCATTATAGGCAATTTTAAATCCTCTTTCTTCGAAACGTTTCGTAAATACTGCACAATTATCGATCACCTGTGCCTGGAGGTCTCTAAACTGCTTTGTTTGCGAGAGTTTAAAAGCAACCGCCATCGCAGCAAAAACATTTACATGAGGTCCACCTTGCTCACCTGGGAATACAGCACGGTCGATTTTCCGAGCAATGGTTGGATTCGCAGTCAAAATAACCGCTCCACGAGGGCCACATAAAGATTTATGGGTAGTAAAAGTAATCACATCCGCAAACCCAACTGGGGAATCATAGACTCTGGCCGCCACCAATCCGGCAACATGAGCAATGTCTGCGAAAAGATAAGCACCAACCTTGTCAGCAATTTCGCGAAATCGAGCCCAATCCAGCATCCACGGATAAGATGAAATACCAGCAATGATCATTTTTGGCTTGTGCATTATCGCTAATCGTTCAATCTGATCATAATCAAGCCGTTCAGTCTCTGGATTGACAGAATAGGAGACAATTTCATGATATTTCCCAGACCGATTTACAGGTGACCCATGCGAGAGATGACCACCATGGAGTAAACTCAATCCCATCACCGCATCTCCATGACTCACCAAAGCGTGGTATACCGCGTTATTTGCTGGTGCGCCTGATAACGCCTGGACATTGACGAATAAATCATCTGCCGTCAGTCCATTGACTGCGAAAGCTTCTGCACATCGACGCCTTGCAAGTGCTTCAACGATATCTGCATACTCAACACCTTTATAATAACGGGGGTCTGAATATCGACGGTACTCGGCTAAGCGATTTTTAAAGTCAAGGATTTTTTCTTCCTGCATCCACCGGGTCTTTTCTGGTGGATATCCTTCAGCGTAAATATTATGAAACGCTGTTGATAACGCTTCTCTAACTGAGATTGGTGACGAACTTTCACTGGCAATCAGTATTAATTTATGATATTGTCGTTCTGCTTCTAAGCTGGCAAGCTTTGAGAGATCGGGATCTATTTCCGCCAATTCCCCTCGAAAAAGAAAGTCTGACATATATTTTTCCCTTAATAAAACATAAGTATATTAACAAATAACACAAAAGATATTCATTTAATAATTAAATTGTCTGACAACCTGATTCTAAGCGCTAGGAAGTAATGGGTCAAGTAACAAACTACTTAAAACTTTTGATTATATTCTCTCTAATCCTCTCACCACCCTTTCAGGAGTTAATGGGAAATCGTCAAACCAAACACCTGTAGCATCATGGATTGCAGCAGTTATTGCTGGAGCAAAAGGAATATATGGCATCTCACCCATCCCACGTGCACCCCAAGGCCCATTAGGGTCGGGATTTTCTAGAATTATAGTCTCAATATGATCGGGTATATCAAGAACTGTTGGAATTAAATAAGTGGATAGATGCGGGGTCATTACATACCCATTTTTCTGCTGAAAATTTTCCAAAATCGCATATCCAGTTGCCTGAACAATGGCACCTTCAGTTTGACCAACAACTTGTTGAGGGTTAATAGCTTTTCCCACGTCATTTGTTGAGATTACTTTTAGAATGTGGATTATCCCAGTTTCAAGATCAACCTCGAGTTGAACAGCTTGAGCGACATAACCGTATGCAAAATTAGGTTTTGAATAGCCTGTTTCGGGATCTAAGGGTGAAGTTTTAGGTGCTAGATATTGATAGGTCACTTTAGCTGGGCGATCTTCGTTATTCCATTTTTCCAGAGCTTTCACAACGGCTCCTCGGATTGAATTCCCTGCCATAAAAGTCATCCTGGAGGCTGATACACTTCCGGCATTTTCACTCGTCGCAGTATCTGAAAAATCCCATTCAATCTGGTCAACTTTTGTTCCGGTTGCTTCTGCAACCATCTGGACAATTGCTGTGTGTACTCCTTGACCAACCTCTGCAGCTGAATGTCTGATGATCACATGTTCTATTTCTTCAGCCCCATAAAGTTCAACGGTTGCAGTACAGTTTTCCTGGTAACCAAAAGAAAAACCGATATTTTTAAATCCACATGTGAAACCTAGACCACGTTTTCTTAGTGCGTTCCCATCGGCTATACGCTCGAACTCGGGTTTTTCCCATTTCCCATCAACACATTTCCATCCCGCTTCAACCGCGCAATTTTCCACAACTTCAGAAATACTCACCCCCTTTGGTAAGGGAGTACCAACAGATAATAAGGAACCCTCTTTGAGAATATTCCTCATCCTGATTTCCACTGGATCGATTCCTAATTTCTCAGCTAACTTATTCATCTGGTTCTCAGCTATATAAGCCCCTTGCGGCGCACCAAATCCCCTGAATGCCCCTCCTGGAATATTATTGGTATACACCGCGTATGAATCGACCTTAACATTCGGAATTTCATATGGTCCTGTACACATTAGAGTGGCATTCCCCAAGACTTTAGGTGAAGTATAAATATATGCGCCTCCATCAGCTACAACCTCAACCTCTGCACCAAGAAGGTTCCCTTCTTTATCTGCTGCCCATTTTGTGTTGAAAATATAAGCGTGCCGCTTGTGGTGACCAATAATTGACTCTTCTCTACTCCAAATTATTTTTACAGCTCGATTGATACCTCGCTGATTTAAACGCCATGCTGCCAATGCCAAAACAATCTGAATTGACATATCTTCTCTTCCCCCAAAAGCTCCACCAATAGCCGGATAAATTACTCGAACTTTTTCTTCAGGAATTCCTAAAGAATGTGCAATTTGTTCTCGATCTTCATGAGTCCATTGACCTGCGACTTCAACAGTTACCCTCCCTTTTTCATCGATATACGCCAGACCAGCTTCGGGTTGTAAATAAGCATGTTCTTGTACTGGGGTTCGATAAGTACTCTCAACAATAACAAAAGCCTTTGAAAATGCTGCCTCCGAATTCCCCTTGCGAATTTTAAAATGGTTAAATATATTTGAGTCTCTATCCGGGTGTATTAAAATGGAATCTGGTCCTATTGCGGATAATGGGTCAGTTATCACCGGTAAATCTTGATATTCGACCTCAAGGAGTTCAATCCCCTTCTTCGCGATTTTTTCCGATTCAGCAACAACCAACGCCACCTGGTCTCCCACAAATCGAACATGATCAGCATACGCTTTGTTCGAGCCTGGTCCACAGAGGACAGGTTGATCAGGTTGTTCCAGACCATATTCATTTACTGGGACGTCTTTAGCAGTAAAAACAGCAAGGACTCCAGGTAGTTCTTCCGCTTTACTGGTATCAATCCTGGTAACAATACAGTGGGGTCGTCCTGCAAATAAGATTTTCATATATAACTGGTCAGGTCGATTAATATCACCCGGAAAGAGTGCTCTTCCAGTCACTTTGTTTTTTGCATCAACGCGTGGATAGGATTTTCCAATAATTCTCATAATTTTCCTAATGGGCTTAAAAATTCGATTATTTAGGATCTTTGAAATTAGTTTAAGATTTGATCCGCTGTTGCTCTAATTCAAGTATTCTCCGTAAAATCACAATAGAAGAAGCGTAAGTTGGATCCATGCCAAAATAGCTGAGTGTATTTGCCCCGAGATTTTTCCCTTTACTAAGTGGGGTGTCAGAAGCATAATGCAGGATACCCAGATCAAATGGTAGGGGATAAAGGTTCACGATTTCATCGGTAGGATAACGATTTGGACGGAACATTTCGTAAACTGCAGATAGATAAGGTCCCGCTTCCATTTCTATGACAGTATATCCTTCTCGATAAAATACATCCATATATTCGGAGTTTTGTAAGAATGTTCCACGTACTGTTACCGATTTTTGATTATCAAGAACCGTACCATAAACAAGATAGGGTGAGACATCACCAGCAGTAAAGGCATTGGGATAGATATAAGTATTCCTGGATTGTTCATCATGAACCACATTAGGGATCATAATGTCCCCGATCACAGCATTGAGTGTTGCGGCTTTTCCAAGTATATAGACTCCATAAATCTCCATAGCATGTTCAGCTACCTTAGATAAAATCTGGTAGGCTCCCATTCCTAACGGATAATCGATATTTAAGATGATTGCATCACTTTTGGACAAACAGGAATGACCGCGATCACAAAGTCTTGGGTCCATCCATTCTGGATTAATTTTTGCGATCTCAATTACCTGTACATCAACATCGAAATAATGCTCACTATCTATTCTGGTAACCCCACAATTTGCCTCGTGATTCGTCCTTTCTTGCCGGAATTCCTTACCTTCTGGAGTCTGTAAATATTTTTTTAAAAGATAATAGAAAAAATTTTCCTTGCTGGACGGGACGAGTTTCGCTTGAATCTCCTCCCATTCAGATTTTAAATTTTCATCTGAACTGCTTTCCAAGTATTGAACCAGGGTGTCTTTATTCCGTAAGGCAAATCCAGAAACCAGATTTATCAGACTATGTGTATTACTTGACACGAAATAAAGAGGTCTCTCAATAAGGATCGGGCATTGATTTTCAATATGCATCCACCAAGCATGAGTCGCTCGGCGATATTCCCTTAATGACCCGCTCAACAATCGAATTTTTAATTCTTTTCTATTCTCAAAAATTTTTTCTAATTTAATTTTAAATTGACTACCCCATATAGAATATAATCGTTCCAGATCCTCAACCGCCATTTTCAATGCTAATGCTAGTTGTTCTCTTTCATCCTTTTGCATAATGGAGAAATCGGTAGAAATCTCCACGGGCATTCTCCGAAGTAAGTGGTTAAGCTTATTCCATTCGATCTGGTATGCAGTTAACAAAGGGACTACATCATCAATATCTGATCGACTAGCAATAATACAAGCAAGCGTTTCTTTCCCATCATAATAGCAACGTCTTCTCCGAGCCCTTGCTGTTGAAACTTCCCACTTTTCAATCTCACCAATTCCTTCTCTTAAAAATACACTCGTGCTTTGACCTAGAACGATCGTCTTTACCGAATCGATACATTCGGGCAATCGAAGCAGGCTGTAAATAAAGGCTGACATATCAGGCGCACGATCCCTGACCCTGGTATGTAGAAGGGAATTCATGGCAGAATGAACTTCTTCCAAAGTGCGTATTTGCACATCAGAAGTCGAACGAAGCAAAGAATAATACGTTCTTAAATATAGTTCGACTTCTTCAGAGGCGGTATAGGGTACAGTACGTTCCATGGTGGAATTATAGCAGATCGAAATTAAAATCCTTGGATGTTTTTCTTCCCTTTATTTAAAATTGGTTACGAACCATAATAGATTATATCTATCATACTTACTGAATGTCTCTGATTAGATTTTTATCTCAAACTTTTTTCAAAGAAGCAAAGAAATCAGGTAAACCTATGGCAATGCGAATCCAAAAGTCTAGAAAACCGGAAACAAAGGGTGAGACCAAGAAATGCCTGCCACAAACAGGGAAAACGCTCACCCCTAATGGATGAACGCCGGTTGAAAAATGTTAGAAGATGATTTTACTCTTTTAAGTAGCGAACTGCCAAGATGTGAAAAAAATATAGGCAAGTAACATCATGGAATCGTGCCCGGCTGCAAAGATACGATAAATTTACTGGACTGATGAGGATGAAAGTGAGGAAAAAATAACAAAACTCTTTTATTGTTTATCGCAAGATTTGACCTTTTTGAACAATGCAAAAAATCCGGCTCAAATGATGATTTATTACATATTCTCATCCTAACTATTCTCCATTTAGAATATACTTGGAGTGATATCGAAATATAAGGGCGATAGGAAATAAAAGTAATAGAAATGATAATCAATCATCGCTTGTCTTGTGTTAACCCCGTTGAGGATTTACTCGATTTCCAATCAGAAAGGATACAAGCAGGATGGTTGATGGTCTGCAAATAATTATCAAGAGTATACCAAGGAGACTCTAAAATGATAGATATGCCTGCTTCAGACATCATTGACTTAACGAAGAAACATAATTTTTGGACCTGGTCAGCTCAAGCAGATGTAGAGCCTATCGCGGTCGATCGGGCAGAAGGTGTCTTTTTGTGGGATATGGATGGAAAACGGTAC
>CAZTJD010000049.1:0-27596 GCA_964613985.1 uncultured Anaerolineales bacterium | reverse complement strand
ATTGGAGGAGAATACAACCTTGCGAAAACCAATGAAAGCAGGTGAGGGATCTGGTCCCCCAGGTTTTTTTCTTGGGATTTCAGGAGATGGAACGAAACCTGTTGCCCTGACTCGCACATTAACGATCTCCAGTTCAGAATGGGGATTCTGATAGCCATAGGTTCTTTCATGAAGATGGTGGAACCTCCCCTGAAAATCATCCTCCGCTTCGTTTGGGAGATGAGGAATGGTCAATTCATAAGACTGGCCTTTATAACGCATATCGAGGAATCGTTCGTTTTTTATTTCGGGCAGGATGAAGCCTTCATCTAAAATTTCCTTTTGACCTCTTTCGATGAGAGGGGATAAATGACGGCTAACATCTGAGGCTGGAGTGGTTCCAGGCAGCATAACCGTCAGGGTATACTCCTTTACAACATCCGCTGCCAGCATCCCGAACGCCGAGAGTGTCGAAGCCATTGGCGGGACCAACACCCGAGGAATCCGTAGCTGCCGAGCCAGCGATGAGGCGTGCAATCCACCACAACCGCCAAAGGATAACAGCGTAAAATCGCGAGGGTCGTAGCCTCTCTCGACGGAAATTACTCGAAGGGCGCGAACCATGTGGGCATTGGCGATTTCGATGATGCCCAGCGCGGTTTGGTAAGGATCTAGATTGAGGCGTTCGCCCAGCCTGGTGATCGCTTCTTCAGCCAATGCTGGATACAATCTCATTTCTCCACCAAGAAAATAATCAGGCAGAATCCTTCCCAGGAAGAGATTTGAATCTGTCACTGTCGCTGGTAACGTTTTCGATCGATCTGGAGCAGGAATCTCTTCCAGGATTGTTTTTGATTCACTAGATTGACCAGCCAAAGACTTTCCATAACAAGCGGGTCCAGGATCCGCGCCTGCGCTTTCCGGTCCTACTCTGAGCACCCCCCCTGCATCGATGGAAGCAATGGAACCTCCACCAGCTCCAATGGTGTGGATATCCAGGATTGGCACTCGGATAGGATGACCACCAACCTCTGCATCAGAGGCGATGCTGGGTTCTCCATCGATCAAGGAGACATCCGTGGAGGTACCGCCCATGTCAAAGGTCAAAAGTTTTATTTCTGGAGGTAAATTTTCCTCTGTCCTTCCTTCTTCCAACCCTGTTGTGAGCAGACCAATGAAACGGGAACCTACAACCCCACCAGCGGGTCCAGAAAGGACGCATTTCACACCGTTTTCCCTTGCTTCAGAAATACTGATGCAGCCACCATTAGACTGCATGACCTGAATGGTTGTTTCACCACCAACCGGATTGAGGTTTAGATGGTTTTTTGCAGGATGGTTTCCTTCTTGGCAGCTGTTTTTGGACGACAGTGTTTCCAGTCTTTTCAGGTAACGATTTAGAACTGGGGATACATAGGCATTAACAATGGTTGTAGAGGTGCGTTCATATTCCCTGTATTCAGGTAGGACTTCATGGGAAATGGAGACAAAATAACCTTCCTGGCGAAGCCTGGCAGCCATTCTCTTTTCATGTTCCGGGTTGGCAAAAGAGAACAGGAATACCACGGCAATGGATTCGATTGGTCCCTGCCCATTTGCGTTTGGAGAGTGGAAGCGAGTTTTTCTATGATTTGAAACCAGATTTTCCTTGTTCGATATCAACCTTAATTGTTCGATCACACGGTCCACTTCTTCGTCCTTCAATGGGATCAGGATATTTCCTTGAAAGTCCATCCGTTCCTGAGCTTCCAACCGGAGGTGACCGGGTACAAGCGGTGGGGTTGGTTCGGAGAAGAAACTGTAGAGTTCTGGTCGGTTTTGACGGCCAATTTGTATTACGTCCTTGAAACCAAAGGTCGTGACCAGGGCTGTTTTGGCTCCTTTCCGTTCCAACAAGGCATTGGTTGCTACGGTAGATCCATGGATGATGTGCCAGTTCTGCTGGATAGAAACCCCTGTCCCTGCTGATGAGTTTAATCTTTCTTTCTGAAGTTCTGTGACCTTATCCAAACCTTCCATAACTGCTCTGGATGGGTCTTCAGGCGTAGAAGGCAGTTTAAAGGTCCGGATATCCCCATCAGGATGGTAGATAACAAAATCGGTAAAAGTCCCGCCGATATCAATACCAATGCGTAAGTTCTCTGTTGTAGAATTTTCCATGATATCAAGTATAGAAGAAGGAGAAGAAGTAAGCAAGTATAAGGGTCGATAGATGAAAGTGATGGTTCATTAATTTTAACTAATCTAGATTATAATCTCATCTTTGACCCGATCATGGGAGTAAGAACTTGGTAAATGCTCTTAAAAAACAAAGATGGAGACTGGCATGCCCAATGAAATTTCGAGCGGATTTCGTAATCAGTGAGGTTTTATTGGTTTACCATAGCAATGTAAATTTCCTTCAAGGATTTAGTCAATGATGAAAGAGAAGCAATTGAATTGGAATGGAATCATCCATCTTCTTGTGATTTATCTAATTTGGGGGAGCACCTATCTGGCAATCCGCATCGCCGTGAGGGAAGGGTCAGGATTTCCACCTTTCTTTTTTGGCGGTTCCCGAGTGGCAGCTGCTGGTCTTTTTTTATTGATCTTGGGATTAATCCGTAAAAAACGACTGGCCGTGACGAAAGATGAACTTAGAAGCCTGGTCCTGTCTGGTTTCTTGTTGTGGGTTGGAGGAATGGGGATGGTGTCCTGGGCTGAACAAAGGGCTGATTCTGGGATAGCAGCCTTGATGATCGCTGTAACGCCAATCTGGACGGCGATGATCACTGCGATAATCGATAAAGAAATCCCTTCAACAAAAATGATCGCTGCCCTTTTGCTTGGATTTTCTGGAATTGTTGTCTTGAGTTCACCAACATTGCTATCAGGTGTCAAGGCAGATATCTGGTCTATTGCTGGGTTAGTTCTTGCAGGATTATCCTGGAGCCTGGGGACGATCCTACAAAGTAGAAAGCTTTCTCACATTTCCACATTTATCAGTGCAGGATACCAACAAATCATTGGAGGTGTGGGGCTCTTCGTGCTGGCACTTTCCGTAGGCGAACCACTCCCTCACCCCATTGTGGAGGCATGGTGGGCATGGGGGTATATATGGTTTTTCGGCTCGATCCTGGCTTTTACTTCTTTCATCAATGCGTTGAGGTTGCTGCCGGTTAAGATCGTGATGACCTATCCTTATGTCAATCCAGTGATCGCGGTTTTCCTGGGTTGGTTGATCCTGGATGAATCACTTACCTTGTGGACATTCCTGGGAGCTTTTTTGATTCTGTTAGGGATTGCCGGTGTTTTTCGAGAGCGATATCGTGAAACAGAATAAATTCGTTTATAATTATGCTTCATTTAATTAGCGATCATTTATAGATAACAATGGAGCAGAAGGATGCGAGCGGTTGATATTATCATTAAGAAAAGGGATGGGGGAGCATTAACCAAGGACGAAATAAATTTTTTTATCGATGGTTATTCGAAAGACTTAATCCCTGATTATCAAACTTCTGCCCTTGCGATGGCGATCTATTTTCAGGGGATGACGCCCCAAGAAACTACTGACCTCACCCTGGCAATATTGGACTCAGGAGAAAAATTAGACTTGAGTGGCATTGTTGATATTGCCGTCGACAAACATTCCACCGGTGGGGTAGGAGACAAGACAACACTGGTTGTGGCACCGTTAGTTTCTGCCTGTGGTCTACCGGTTGGTAAAATTTCAGGCAGAGGCTTAGGTTTCAGCGGGGGGACCCTCGATAAGATGGAATCCATCCCCGGCTACCGATGTGACCTGACCACCGGGGAATTCCTGGAACAGCTGGATAAGCTTGGCTTGGTACTGACCGGACAGACAGCGGATTTGGCACCAGCAGACGGAAAGTTGTATGCTTTGAGAGATTGTACTGGCACTGTTCAATCCATTCCACTGATCGCTTCTTCCGTGATGAGTAAAAAACTCGCTGCAGGAGCACAGGCTATTGTCCTCGATGTAAAATGTGGCTTAGGTGCATTTATGAAAACCCAGGAAGAAGCCCGAGAACTGGCTCGTTTAATGGTCGATATCGCCCATTTAGCTGGCAGAAAGGCAGTGGCTATCCTTTCTGATATGAACCAACCCCTTGGAAATGCAGTTGGGAATGCGATTGAATTGAAAGAAGCGATAGAAACTCTTCAAGGAGAAGGTCCTGATGACTTCGTTAACCATTGCCTGGAAATTGCCAGCCATATGCTGTGTTTAGGAGGGTTAGTCACCACGGTGAAAGATGGTCGCCCAATCCTTGAGGCAGCGATCGCTGATGGTAGCGCCTGGAATCGGTTCCGGGACCTGGTTATTGCTCAAGGAGGAGATGTTTCTTATATTGATGATCCATCAAAACTGCCCACTGCCAGGATAAGAAAAGTGATCTATTCACCTCAAAAGGGATTTCTAGCCATGATCAATTCTCGCGTTGTCGGTGAGACTGTCGTGTTCCTGGGCGGTGGGAGGGCGAAAAAAGGAGATTCGATTGATTATGGGGTGGGGATCCTGGTTCACCGCAAGGTCGGGGATTGGGTTGGAGAAGGAGAACCACTCTTTACAATCTTTACCAGTGATGAAGGTTCCTATGAAACAGCCAAAAAACGCCTGATGACCTCCTTAGAATGGAGTGAAAGTGAAGTAGAGCCTCTACCGTCCTTTTATGGTATAGTAGAATGAGTGGATTTTCGGATCTCGATCAAGTATCATTTTCTCCTGAATTAATCCCTCGCTGGCTTCTTTATGTAATAAAGGTATCGATACGGATTATTGGAATGATGATTGTATTTGTAGCTGGAAAACAAGTAATATGCGTATAGCTGTGAAATGGAAAGATAGAAAATGAAGAAAAAACTAATAAAAGATATCACGTTGTTAATCCCGGTAATTATCGCTTTCTTGTTGGTTGCCACGATTTTCCAGGTGAAAAGCAGTGCTTCAACTGGTTGGACTCGTTCCTTAGAGCCGGTAATAATTAATATGGATTCCATGTTTTTTCTGATCCCACCTGAACAGGTCTTTGCTTATTCTTATAAGAATGGATTATGGGAGCAAATCCCTCTGCAAATTGATGAGGTTGACCGCAGCGGAAATTATGTAGCCACAAATTACTGGATTGATCGAAATGATGAGCTGGTGTTTATGGCAAAGGACCTGGGAGATTGGGCAGGTCAGGGGAATTGGATCCCTGACGCGGATTCCCGCAATTTTATGCGGTATCAAATTGAAGTTACCAACCCACTCGATCCTTCAGAAGTTGGTTATGTCTACCTGTATCGGTCCCATGACCTTGCTCGTACCCATGGAGATTATGTGGTTTGGGATGATACCGATCTCATCATAGCAACCGGTACCTACTCACTTACATTGGGGGATTCATTCATCGGGTACGATGAGTTGAAATTCAATGATTACGATGAAGATGTTTTGGATCGCAGCAAAGTTCGAATTTCAGGTGTATGCAGATCTGGTGGAAAAGATTATAATTTCAATTTCTCTGAAGAGACATTTTACGCAAATGGCGAAGATTTCCTCGATTTAAACCCCACAATCGATGGTCCTGTAAGGGCTGGGGGAGGGAATCAAGAGCTCCAAAATTGGTATTATGACTCGTTGCATGTGAACATGTTCATCATTGACTTCAATGCCTTGGATGATATCGTTTGTGACTGGATGCCATTGGTAAATTTTGGATATATTGATTCATTCCGCTATTCGTTTGACTGGCTTAACCCTGACGATTCTGGAATGGCGGTAATGACTTACTATGACAGTAACACCGAGGATGGAGTTGAGATTGATGGCGATCCCGATTCCGTTTCGACCTCAACAGTGCCAGGTTGGACACAGGCGAGTGGGAACCTTGGTAGTATCGTTCGGGTAACAAAGCTCGACTCTTATATCACGGGTTGGCTTGATAATTATTATATCGATGATTCGAATTATGATGATGGAACTGGAGATTCTCAATCCTATGGCGACTCTGGCATCATGGTGGAGTGGCCTCCAGAAACACCGAAAGACGAATATGGGACTTTTGCAGTGGAGATGCTATCTTTTTTCCTGGATCCTAATCAGCCCAACATCGGAGATACCTATCAGGAGTATGCCGACGATGATAACGCTTTGGAAGTGAATACTACCAGTCAGGAATTTATGGGTATCCTGTATTTACCTATCATCTTTAGGTGATGTTATCAATTTGTAAAGGTCTTTTTTTGAATGGGGAATATAGGAAAGTAAAGGTTCAGGTAGGTGTGTTAGAGGTAATCCCCCTTTATCGTTGATTCTTTACTATGAACTACTTTTATCAACACTATTTTTGTTAAGGGGTTGGTTACGTTCCCTGAGCTGGTATCCAATCGGAGATATGAGCGACCAGTTTTTCTGGTTGTCCTTGGAAAATCTCAATATCAATTTCCCCTGAAATCAACCCTTTTAGGATTTGGGTCAGGTATTGGTTGACAGGTGTGGGGATATTGGTCTTTTGACCGGCGCGTACTACGGCTCCATTAAGATAATCGACTTCTGATTTCCCACGATAACTGTGCAGGTCAAGATAGAGTGAGGGCATTTTTTTACCACGCCCACCGATCACAGCACGTTGCAGCAACAATTGGGAGACCTTTTTGGGTAGGGTACGGATTGTGAAAGCCAATAACCGTACTGGCGTCCCGGGAAGATTGATGGCTTTTATCCCTTCTGCGCGCATAACCGTCAGGGTTTCAAGCAACTGCAGGTGTTCAATCCAATATAGTCCGGTATGGGAATATATCTCCTGTGGGGGTAGATTTAAGATGGCGGAAGAGGCATTTGAGATTAAATTGGTCAATAATTTTGACCATTTCATATTAGCAGCGTTGCGTAGAAGTCTGGCGTTTAACCCTGCCTGTTTCATTGACAAGGTTATTCGCCTTGCTAGTGGATGACCGGCAGCAATCCCGATGCCACGCAACCGTTCCAGGGTAATCATCCCCGCTTGCTGTCGACTCACCGCACTGGTGACCGTACCTGGAATAACTCTATGCCAGCCGAGGACCTCCGCTAGTTTGGTTTCATTTTCGACCCCATTGGAAAAACATAAGAACGGTGGGAGTTCTTCACAGAACGGCAAGATGGTCTCAATAAAACTATCTGTATCAAACGATTTCAAAGCAAAAATGGCAAAATCGAACGGTCCCCTTTTTAAGGCATACCCCAGGGAGGATACGATTTCTGCTTTGGGAATATGATGGGTCTGGTCATGGATTATTATTGTCAATCCATGATTTCTTATCTGATCCACATTCTTGGGATGTTCTAAGAAAACAACTTGGTGACCGAAGAGGGCTAAGGACCCACCAATATAAGTTCCGATTGCTCCTGCCCCAATGGTAAGAATATTAAGGGGATCCTTCATCGATATCTTTTACCATTCTTCGGCGAAAAGTTCGGAATCCTAACTTTTGATAGAAATTCGCTGCATCTTGGTTGAACTCCCAAACAGATAATTCGACCATTGAAGCACCACGCTGGAAAGCCCATCGTTGAGCAGTTTCTATCAGATCCCTGCCAACACCATGTTGCTGGTAAGGACCAGATACAGCGATGTTATCGATGCAGGCATACTTTCTGGGGACGAGAATCGGCACGTTTGGTGTGGTCTTGAGAGTGCAAATTAATCCACCGATAATCTTATTTGATTCTTCTGCCAGGATGATGGATGCGTCAGGTTCAGTAATACAGGATTGATAATACTCTTTGATCTCGTCTGGAAATTCCACCTGTTTAAAAATCTCTGGATGGGCTTCCCGGTGCATTTGATCTACAGTTGAAAAGAGTCGATAAAGTCCTGGGATGTCCTCACTGACGGCGTGACGGATCGTAATCCTTTTCATTAATCACTCCAGTGAGGCCTAGAATTAACAGCGATAATTTCCCAAACTTGTTGATCTGGTTGGTAGGTGAGTGAGGCAAATGCAGTGTTTCTAAAACGGAAACGAGGCCCTTGAAAGTTCGCCTGGGGCATGATGCCCAAGATCGCTTTCAGAGTCATATTGAGGATCCCACCGTGTGAAACAACCAAATAATGACCTAATTGTTTGTAGAGCACACGTTGGATTGCTAGTCCACCCCGAAGGTAGAGTTCCCACTGGCTCTCTCCGGTATGACCAATTCTTTCATAGATGGGTATAAATTCCGGATAAGGATACCTGATCTGGGCTTCTTTGTGACTCATCCCTGCGTAAACACCATTATCTCGTTCCATCCATATTGGATCAAACTCAACTTCACAACCCAAGGCATTCGCAATGATTTCTGCCGTCTGTCGGGCTCTTTTTTGAGGGCTGGAAATGATTTGGTCAAAATATGTCCCATGATCCAACCAGTAATCCGCTAATGCGTGCGCCTGGGAGAGACCAGTATCGGTGAGTGGGAATTCAGCCTGTCCTTGATGGTAACCTTCTGCATTCCCAAGTGACTCCCCATGGCGTAATAGAATGATATGGAATTCTGCTAAATTTGAATCGGTCATGGCATTCTTATTATCTATCTTTTTTTCCCCACTTGCGGGCGCCTAGCAGAAAGGCTTTCCCTGCCATCGGATTTTTCCCCGCTGGCTGGACCTCATCCATGACGAATATTCCCTGCGAGGTACCAATCGCGGGTTTATCATCCATGATGGTTGGAACTCCAATTCCAGGAGATTTCGAGTCTACGGCGTGAGATTTATGAATTTTAATCGGGTTGCCTTGCCAGAAAATGTAGGTACCCGGCCAGGGGTGGTAGGCTCTAACCTGACGACTTAAGTATTCAGCCGCCTTACTAAAATCCAATTCACCGTCTGTTTTCTTTAGCATTGGGGCATAGGGTGTTGGAGAATCTTCTTGAGGGCGGGGGACAATCTTCTCATTGAGGTAATCCGGTAATATTTCCATGAGTAGTTCAGCACCAAGATGTGCCAGCTCATCAAATAGGCTTCCTCCTGTATCATCGGGTTCGATGGGGATGCTTCGCTGCGCAATGATATCACCTGTATCAATTCCCTCATCCATTTTCATGATGGTAACACCTGTCACCCTGTCTCCATTTAATATGGCAGCCTGGATAGGAGAAACCCCTCGCCACCTTGGTAACAGGGAAGCATGTACATTCAAGCAACCATGTGGTGGTAATTCCAAGATTTCCTTCTCAAGGATTTGCCCGAATGCAGTGACGACAATCAGATCTGGTTTCCAGGATTCAAGCTGTCTTTTAGCTGCCAGATCTTTTCGCAAAGATTTAGGCTGTATGAACGGGATATCTTGTTTTAAGGCAACTTTCTTTACTGGTGGAGGGGCTAATTTGCGCCCTCGACCTGCTGGTCGATCTGGTTGTGTAACAATCCCGACAATAGAATAATGCCGTCTCAGAGCATTCAGACAAGGAATTGCAAAGTCAGGAGAAGCCATGAAGACGATATGAGTGTTCATGAGCTAGATTTTAACATATATGTAATAACCGTCGGAGCAGATCCGACGGTTATCTAAAGAACCTTGGGACCTCAACTAATTTAGGTTAAGGGTTTTTGAGAACCAGGTTTCCCGCGTTCATATCGACAACGATCTTGAGAGTTGGCCCTTCTCCTGTAATGACATAGGTATCCATTACCTGTTCCCAGGAGCCACGAGCCGATACATTTGTAAGGCTCCCCTCAAGCTGCAATTCGACATTCATGTTTTTTGGAACCGCAATCGTCAACGTGCTGAGTCCGGTATCAACAAATACATTAGCGTCCCGTAATAGTTGACCAGAGAAATCAAGATCATAGCTACCAGCGCCGCTTTCAAAAATCATCGTATTGAAGTTCGCATTTGAAAGGTTCGATAGCTTGATGTTTGAGGCGCCAGTCTCATAGCGAAAGGTATCCATCTCAGTGCGGTTTGGATTGGTAAAGTTAAGGTTCACTTCAGAAGCACCGTCAGCTATATGAAGATTAACCAAAGAGAGGTCTCCAAGTTCGAAAGCACCAACATAGGCTCCAGCCTTAATCGTCAGGTCGATCAGGGTTGAGGCTAAGTTCAGATCCCAAACATTTTTGACCTTATCATTGATTCTGGGGATGCCATCAATTTCCAGGGAACCTGTTTTGATCTTGATAATCTCATTCTGAATTGAAATACCTGGTTTAAGATCCTCAACATTATAGCTGGCTTCCCCAGTAATCAAGGCACCCTCTGCGCCTGGTGAAAGGAACAACTCACCTGCACCGAAATTTATGGTCACATCAGCAACTGTGTCTGAATCATCTATAGCAGGGATGTTGATCTGATCTGTGACCAATGGACCCGTTAATAAATCCGTAGTAACCGTGTTGCCCAAATCTATGCTACAGGCAAGGCTTACCAGAACCAAAATAGCGATTGCGAAATAGATTTTTATAGTATTCATAACTCATCACCTCATTATTCCAGGGTTTGATTCTAATCTATACCAGTATACGGTTTTGATAGAATAAGGTCGCGAGTTTATAAACCCAGGTCTGGGGAGATCACTCTCATGGCTTCGATGACATTGCTTACATGTTCCCAAAGTTCAACACCTAATTCATCTGCTCCTTTGGAGATCTCTTCTCGATTAGCTCCTGCCGCAAAAGATTTATCCTTCCACTTTTTCTTTACGGATTTTGTGGTTAAATCATCCAGTGAGCGAGAAGGACGTACCAGTGCGACGGCAACGATTAAGCCGGTGATCTCATCGCAGGCAAAAAGCGCTTTCTCCATTAGTGATTGACGAGGCACGCCGGTATGATCTGCATGGCTGAGGACTGCCCGACAAATTACTTCTGGTACACCTTTCTGCTTTAAAATAATCACGCCATCCTGTGGATGGCTATTTAAATCAGGGTGTATTTCCCAATCAAAGTCATGAAGCAGACCTACAATTCCCCAAAGCTCGACATCTTGGTCAAATTTTTTAGCATAATAACGCATTGCGGCTTCAACTGCCAGCATATGCCTTATCAAGTTCTGGTTCGCTACGTACTCCTCAACAATGGCTAGTGCTTCTTCCCGATTCATGTTTAACCTCCAAAATCAACGTTATTTTTTGTTGTAAAGATAGGCTCCGGCTCTCCGAGGACTGGCAATGGACGGGTGATATGGACCTCCCAGAAAGCAAAGAGGGTAGCAAAGGCTTCCCGAATATGCCAATACATCAGTGATCTAATGGGATATTGGCGCAGGTCTGATTCCACACCATAAGCTTGCAGATCGAGAATATTGCATACATAAAGCGCTCTTGGGAGATGAAAACCTTGAGTTACAAGGATGGCATGATCCAATCCGAAAATGTGTTTTGCTCGATAGCAGGTGTCATAGGTACTTCGACCAGCATAATCGAGTACAATTACATCGTCAGGTACACCTAAACTCAAGGCATAATCACGCATTGCCGCTGGTTCGTTGTAATCTACAAAGCGGTTATCCCCACTCATTAGAATTTTTGAGACTTTCTCGTAAAAATATAGATCTGCTGCTGTCTTTACCCTGTCCTGAAGAACAGGTGTAGGGCTGCCATCTCGCCATAGACCTGCGCCAAAAACCACTGCTGCTGGGGCTGACTTCACATCTATAACGGAAGATTTTCTTGAGTAGGAAAAGATCAATGTAACAGATCTCACAATAAACAAAAGCGCCAAGCCTGAAATGACGATGTAGAACATTAATTTTAGGATCATTTTCATTACGTTTATTAACACAGGCGAAATCTTACCATTAAATATGTAAAATTTTCCCTCTTGCTTAGTGGTTCCGCAAAGGTTACAATCCAGCAGCCATGAATATCGATCAACACTACCAGAATTCACTAGATTACATCTATGGTTTCATCGATAACAGCCTGACTCACCAGCAGACTCCGTCCTTAAAGGAAGGGGATCTTTCTCGGATGGCTGCCCTGTTGGATGCTTTAGGAAATCCACATAATGATTTTCCAAGTGTCCATGTTGCCGGCAGTAAAGGGAAAGGATCTGTTAGTGTATTATGTGCTACCTCATTACAATCCGCTGGTTACAAGGTCGGTTTATACACCTCTCCACATTTACAAGATTTTGAAGAACGAATTCAGATTAATAGAATCCCAATCGATCGAGAGAAATTGGTTTGCCTCATTGACGAATTAAAGCCTTACATAAGCTCAATCCCGGGATTAAATACTTTCGAAATAACAACCGCATTAGCCTTTCTCTACTTCTCCAGGGAGAAAATCGATATTGCTGTTATTGAAGTTGGACTGGGTGGACGATTGGACGCGACCAATTTAATCACACCACAAGTATCAATTATTTCAGCGTTATTCTTAGAACATACCAAGATTCTTGGCGAAACCTTACCTCAAATAGCCTTTGAAAAGGCAGGAATCATTAAGCAAGGTGTCTCGGTGGTGCTGTCTCCCCAAAAAGAAGATGCATTCGAAACGGTTAAAGAAATTGCAGAACAGAGGCATGCTCCATTAATTCTCATAGGAAGGGATTACCTTTTTGAACCCAAAGAAGCATCTTTTAATGGACAGACATTTTCCATTAAATCCTCTAATCCTGCAGTAACCACGGATTTTGATATTGGCCTGTTAGGTCAATATCAAATTGAAAATGCTACAGCAGCTTATGCTGCATTGCAGGTTTTACGAAAACAAGGCTTTGATATTTCTGAAGCTGCTATTCATGAGGGATTTGCTTCAACAAAATGGCCTGCCAGGTTTGAGATTTTAAGGATTGATCCACCGGTTGTGGTCGATTCAGCTCACAACCCAGATTCCGCAAGAAAAATCAGTCAGGCGATGGAAGAATATTTTCCCCAAAAGCCGCTGGTTATCGTTCTTGGTGTATCGGAAGACAAGAATGTTTCTGGTATTATCGAAGAATTACTTCCTAATACCATTCAATTCATTTGTACCCAATCAGCTCATCCTCGGGCAATGGATGCAAACCAGCTGATGGAAATAACCGCTCCATATGGGGTTCCCGTGAAAGTAATTAATCCTGTAGGAGATGCACTAAAAGAAGCTCAATTAATTGCTGGGACTCACGCTGTCGTTTTGGTTACAGGAAGCATTTTTGTCGCTGCAACAGCACGTATTGCCTGGTTTGAATCTTCGGATGTTCGGTGGAGTAAAGATGTCTGATTACAATTGGCTTCCAAATGAGGAGGAGGAATTCGCCGAAACAATGAAACGGCGGACGGAAGAGCTTTATAGGGTGAAAGACAAAGCTCAAGACGAGCAGGGATTAATTGAAGCGGCGGTCATTCCGCTTCGGGAAATTGTTATTTTTCCCCAGATGGTCACACCACTTTTTGTGGGAAGGGATATAACTTTAAGGGCTATTGATGAAGCTTTACAGAGCAAACAAACAATCTTCGCTCTCAACCAAAAAGATCCATCGGTCGATGTCCCTAAAGATAATGATTTCTTATCGATCGGCGTGGAAATTGCTGTTGGACGCATGCTGAGTATGCCAGACGGATCTCACAGTACACTGGTTCAGGCAAGACGCCGAATAGAACTGGTTGAATTCACCCAGTTTGAACCATGTTTACGAGCTCGGGTTAGAACCATTTATGAAAATGTCAGTGTTGATCGTGAAGTTGATGCTACGATGAGGACGGTTATTGAATTGTTTCACCGTTGTGTCGACCTTGATCGCAGCATACCTGAAGAAGCTTATCTTTATGCCCTCAATATCGAGGAACCGGGATGGCTGGCAGACATGATTGCCAGTGCGATGTCACCCAGTATTGAAGAGCGATTGCAATTATTAACGACAGTTGAACCGGTAGAACGGCTTCATTTTTTAGCAGATTATCTGGCTAAAGAACTGGATGTGCTTGAGTTGGAAGATGAGATTCAAACTCGAACAAAAAGTGAGGTAGATCGTAGTCAACGGGAATTCTATCTTCGAGAACAGATGAAAGTCATTCAGACGGAGTTAGGAGATAACGATCCTTGGTTGACAGAAATTAATGAACTCCGGACCCGAATTGAAAGTATTGGTCTTCCAGAAGAAGCAGAAATCCGGGCTATTAAAGAGGCCAGCAGACTGACTCAAATGCCCCCTATCTCACCAGAGGTAGGAATCATAAGAACCTACCTGGATTGGATCCTTGAGTTGCCTTGGACTGTCCTAACAGAAGATAACCTTGATGTAATACACGCAGAGAAGGTCCTAGAGAAATTCCATTACGGGCTACCGAAAGCAAAAGAACGCATTCTGGAATATATTGCTGTGAAAAGCTTGCGACCCGATAAAATGAAGCAGCCTATCTTGTGTTTCATTGGTCCACCCGGAACGGGAAAAACCTCTTTGGGTCGCTCAATTGCAGAAGCGTTAGGAAGGAAATTTGTCAGGATATCCTTAGGTGGTATTCGTGATGAAGCTGAAATCCGCGGTCACCGCCGGACTTATATTGGTGCCTTACCAGGTCGAATCTTGCAGACAATCAAACGAGCAGGGAGTATCAATCCACTATTTATGCTGGATGAAATTGACAAGCTGGGAATAGATTTCAGAGGAGACCCGGCTTCAGCCCTATTGGAAGTGTTGGATCCAGAACAAAATTTTGCGTTCTCTGATCATTATCTTGAATTGCCATTTGATTTATCAAAGGTGATTTTCATAACAACGGCAAATACAGATGTAACTATACCTCCGGCATTACTTGATCGCATGGAGGTGATTGAATTTCCTGGTTATATCGAGGAAGAAAAGATAGAAATTGCTAAACGTTTTCTCATTCCTAGACAGATTGAAGAAAATGGTCTCAATAAAGGTGAGATACGTTTTTCGGAGCAATCACTCCAACATTTGATCCGAGATTATACTTTCGAGGCTGGTGTTCGCAACCTTGAACGCGAGATTGGTCGAATTTGCCGAAAGATTGCCCGTAAAAAAGCACAACGGAAAAAATATCCCACTCAGATCAGCACAAGCTCGATAGAATCCTATTTAGGTCCCCCTCAGTTCTTTGGTTTGGATGCGGAAAGGGAAGATGAGGTTGGGGTGGCAACTGCAGTGGCCTGGACAGCGAATGGTGGAGAGATCATGCCGGTTGAAGTGCTACTCGTCGAAGGAAAGGGAAATCTGCAGTTAACGGGTCAGCTTGGCGAAATTATGCAAGAATCAGCCCAGGCTGCATTAACTTATCTAAAATCGCGTTCTGAACAGCTTAATATTGATATTGGAATATATGAAAACACAGATATTCACCTGCACATTCCTGAAGGCGCAATACAAAAAGACGGCCCAAGTGCTGGGATTACGATTGCCACAGCTTTGACATCTGCTTTCACAGAGTTAAAGGTACGCCATGAAGTCGGTATGACAGGAGAAATTACGTTGCGAGGTAGGGTTTTGCCTGTAGGAGGTTTAAAGGAAAAGGTCTTGGCTGCGCATAGGTCAGGCTTAAAGACCGTATTAATCCCTAGGAAAAACCTTAAAGATTTGGTTGATATTCCGAAGAAAACCAGGGAAGCCTTAAAAATTGTACCTGTAGATCACATGGATGATGTCCTTAATGTTGCCTTATGCCATTCTGATGCCGAGGAAAGCAAATAAAATTTCAAATTATCCGTACTCCCTTTCCCTCAAGCGGAAATTACAAAGGGATGTACGATTCTCAGAGTTGTCGTTCCCAGGGGTTTACCAAATGTTTATAATTTTGAAGAAAACGGAAAGATGTTTTGATAAGGGAACATAAAAATGAGTGTTGGTCGTTTCTTAGGTATGGTAGGAGCCTTAATTTGGGACCCATCTCTCGATCGGTATTTGATCTTGAAGCGTTCTGCCGATAAGGATTTTGCTCGTAATGTTTGGGAATGTGGCACCGGTAGGGTTGATCAGGGTGAAACATTTACAGAAGCTTTATTGAGAGAAATGAAAGAGGAATTAGGGGTTGGTATCAAGGTTGATTTTATTGTTGGTACGACTCATTTCTACCAAGGGGAGAAAATTCCTAAAAATGAAATGCTGGGGATTTATTACTGTTGCAGGTTAAATGGCGATACAAAAATCCAGTTAAGTTGGGAGCATAGTGAATACCGTTGGGTAACAGTCGCTGAAGCTGAAGCATTGCTCTCGCGTAAAAACTGGTTGGTGCGTCTTATGGAACGAGCAAATAGCATCCGTTCATTGATGCCTGAAACCTTATTGCAATTCAACAAGGATCAGGGATTTGAGTGTTAATGCTGTTCTACGTTGATATTCAGAATGACAAGAAGATTCATTATGGACATGTATTATTGATATGTTCTGCGAGTGTTTTGGAAAACGTGTGACGGCTCGATCCATCGCAAGAAACCCTGAAATAAAAATACGGAGTTTGGGCTGGAAATGCCACAGCCTTTAGGGCTTTCCCACTTGGATTACAGATCGGTCCTGGTGGTAGACCGGGATATAAATAGGTGTTATAGGCTGATTTAACTGCTAGGTCTGCGCTAGATAGGGGATTTGTCCACCAGGTTTTTTGCGGAATATTATAGCCAAGAGCAAACTGAACGGTTGGGTCAGCATTGAGTAACATGCCGGTATTCAATCGGTTTAGAAATACGGAGGCCATCAGAGGCATTTCGTCTTCTACGACCGCTTCTCTCTCTAAGATGGATGCCAGGATGACCGCTTCTTGGATTGTTAACCCCTGTTTTCGATATCCTGCCTCCATATCATTAGTTAGATTTTCGGAAAAAGCATCTATTAATGAATTTGCCAATTGTTCAGCTGAGATGCCTCGTGGAAATGTGTATGTTCCCGGAAACAAATAGCCTTCATAACTATTGCCCCGAACCACTTCTAAGAACCTTTCTGGAGGGATTTCAAGCCCAGAATAAGGGAGAGCTAACGCAATTTCCTCACTGCGCCAACCAGCCAAGATCGTAAAGTTGATGAACTCAGGCGTGGCATCCTGAATTTCCCAGGCTATTTGTATTGGGGTCATCATTGGATTAAGCAGGTAATCTCCAGCTTGGATCCGAGTGTCTAATCCCCTATATATTAAATAACTTCGGAATACATCTGGATCATCAATTAATCCTAGTTCACCTAATCTTTTACCAATGGATAATGCTGATTCACCTACATTCAATTGGAAAGCAATATTATCTCCGAAGGATTTGTTTGGTGAGGTTAAGTTTTCTTTATGGGTGAGTACGATAGTTGCCCAATAGATTTTTTCAATTGCATTAAGAGAATCGGCTGCTGGACCAAAGATTTCAGCGGTAATTTTTGGGATAGCGAAAGTAAAAACGCCAATGGATAAGAGACCTAAAGGGATAAGTAAAAAAACTAGGAACCGAAAAACCCGAGTAAAACAAGAATGTTTCATAAGATTTATCTGGACTTAAACCGTTTATTCTTGCACAATTTTAATAAAGAAGGGATCATACTCCACAATGGTTATCCAGGTAGGACTGTAAGATGATTGCTGCAGCAAGGTCATCAACGTGACCGTGATGTTTTTTTCGCAACTTCATTCGAATTGAGGTTTGGGCTTCTTTGGTACTATAACTCTCATCCCATAAAACAACAGGTATATCCGTATGTTGCCGTACCGCAGCAGCTAAGCGATTTGCACTCCTTCCAGAAACAGTGGGTTTTCCGTTCTGATCCAATGCCTGACCAATAACGATCAATTCAACTTCATTTTCATGAGCAAGGACAGCGATTGAAGCTGAATCAACCATTCGGGAGGTGTGCCGGATAATGGTTAGGGGGGTAGTTAAAGTCGCAGTAGGATCACTGATCGCAACACCAATGTTCTTTTTACCAGGATCAATACCAAGTATTCGCATGTTGTGTTATTAATTCTATTAGCAATTCGTTTAATTTCTATATCGAAAAAGGAAGATATTAATTTTGTATCTCAATTTTTAAGCGAAAGGGAAGGATGGGTAAACGAGGCCACCAATCTGGATTTATAGTGATCGAAATATTATCCTCGAGAGGAAAGCGGGTTCTCAGGTTTTCAGCTGCTACTTCCGGTTCCTGCCAGAGGAGAAAGGGGATGATGTCATCTTTTTCTATCGAAGCCCCAATCTGCCACCCGACCTTGATATTCCGCTGATAGATGCCGTTATTATTCATTATCGTTTGATTTTGTTGCTCGACAATTATTGTGGATGATGATGTTGGAAAATAATTATCCGGTAAATTTGCTTTTAAGAAATATTTCCCTAGTTGTTCCAAATCTTTACCGGAGATGATTTTAGCATGAAAATCTGCTCGGAGTTTTATTTGAAGTTTGTCTGAGGGTTGTATATCCTCTGGTGTGTAAATTTCCTCTAAAATCTGATAGTCTTCACGATCAGCCTTCAGCATAACATCTTCTGGACCAATATTTAAAGCAAATTCTGAAAGCGCTGCTTCATGGAGTTTCGATATGGTTTCCGAAAGCAGGGTTTCATAATCTACTTCATTAGGTGCTGATAAAACCTGGTCTTTGCCGTTAAATATCCCAAGAGGATTCGTGACAGCAAGGTCTAATCCTAAAGGTCCTTCTATGGCACTTAGATGTTTAGGAGGAACATTGCTTTTACTTCCAGGATCAATTGCTTCTATTGGAATGAGGTCACTTTCTGTGCCACTGGCTACCGTGCCAGTTTCCGTGGTTCTGAACCTGGCAGAATCCTTCGAGCTTGAACTGATGACGGTACCAGCTGGAATAGAAATCTCTTGGTCGGTAAGATTTGTGAAAATTACTTGTCCGTTCGCTCTCGTAAATGGTATTGAGATTTTTCCTGATGTGGCTATTTGTCCTCTTCCTTCTATAGTTACGCTAATTGTTCGAATTGGAACAACACCAGAATAGTCAATCGAATCGATTTCGGAACTGCCAATGACCGGGATGACAACCTCCTGCCATTGGGTTTGAGGGGAAATTTTTATTTCAGCGTTTGGTACCAGTACAGCTGCAATAGCTAAAACACCAAGTACACCCAGAGTGAAGAAAATTAATCTAATAACTGGGTGTATCAACCACCTGGTTGATACAGGTTTCACAAGTTTACGAAATTTTACCAGATCAAAATTGTTCTTTCGGTCAAATTCCTCACCAAAATAATTTTGGAAGGACTCAACGTATGGGACTTTTTTCTTCCTTCTTTGACGTCGTGATGGTCGCCAATGTGTTTTTTCTGCTTTCCGTATATTTCTATAAACGGGAATGTCCAAACTTTCTGCATAATACCGGACATTGGAATCTTTGGTAACGAAAGCTAATTGAGAACCGAGAAGTGTGCTATGGCGTTTCAACAATAATAAATCGATTTGCCGGGTCAGGATTTTGCTATGTTTTGGCCAAACCAATAAAATACGCGGGGTTTGACTCCATCCCATTTTATCTTTAACAGAGATGGTGTCATCATGCGATTCGAGTTGAATAATTTGGGTCTTCACAAAGAGTAAATTATCCTGGGAATTTTATTGATTGGATAGTGTTCGATATAGACCATAGATGCCGCCAAGGATGATTCCCAAACTGGTGAAGAAACCTCCAATGATAAAAGAGACTAGATCCATGGACAGAGTGCTGGTAATCTGGCCTGTCCATCCATTCCGGTATTCTTTAAAGGTCAGGACTGACCAAAGCAGCAGAAGTAAACCACCAATAATAAAAATAATACAAAAAATGATCATAAATATTCTGCTGCTTCGGGTTAGTTCCTGATGATTTTTAGTTTGGGTCTTTGCAACGAAACGCTGTGCTTTGTTCCAACTCCATCCGGTTTTTTCACAAACTTGTTCGACAATATCATTATGCCGGTACAGTTTTTTTATATTTTGCAATGTTAATTGTTCTAATTCAGGGATATTGATGTCGTTTACGATCGATATTTCTTCGAATTCATTCCGACTTTGAGATTCAGCTTGTTCGATAGCACTCCTTTCCTCTTCATACTCTGAAGATTTCTGCTCCAATGTGACAATTTCATCAATGGAGGCTTCCCCTTCAACTGAAATTGAATCGTCTTTTCCCGACTGATCCATGGCTTTATCTTCTAATCCGGTTTCATTTTCTATTTTTTCTTTCTGATCAATAATAACGAATGGACTAATACCTGAATTTTGGTTTCGAAGATAGTTTTCGGAAACTTGGTTAACAAAACGCAGAACCAATTCTGAAGGAGCTCCTAGACGTTGGCAAAGGTCTTTTACGATTTCTTCTTTTTCATACCCGAGTTGTAAACGTTGGAGGACAAAGTCCCGTGCTTCCGGTTTTTCCATCGGTTACTCCAAAATTCCAAGGTTATGGCATAACAATTATTTCCAGAGTTATTATATCGAATATTCAGATCTAATCATAAGGGTGACCTGTTTGTAATCAAGAGTAGGTAAGTCTCTATAACCATCCATAAGGTTGAAAACTTCATGTGATCTAGAAGGGCGAACCTATGTTTTTTCACTTATCTGAGATTCTTATTAAATTGATCTGTTTTTATTCCTTCATATGCACAGATAAACCAAAGCCTTAATAGATCCAGGGAATTCGGTTTGATATCCAAAAGACGGGAATATAAACATGGTGAGGCAGCTTATTTTAACAACTAGGATAATTTTTCCTCCAACCAGCCAGTTACACGAGTTAAAGCCTCATCAACTTTGGCAACATCCTTTCCTCCAGCCTGAGCAATAGTCGATTTCCCACCCCCTCCACCTCCTAATAATTTTGCAACAAATCCAGCCAAATCTCCAGCTTTCACACCACGTTTTACCAGGTTTTCGGTGACTGCAGCAATAATACTAGGTCGATCATTTACAATACTGGCAAGGACAACAACGCCATTCTCAGGATAATACTGACGAAAGCGGTCAGATAATAATCGAAGGGAATCTACGTCAACATCCTGAAATTTTATGGTCAGGAGGTCGACATCCTTTACTTTTATTGTTCTGCTTAAGGCCTGATCGAAATTATGGATTACCAAGTTCGTTTGTAAATCAGATAATTGTTTTGTCTTTGTTTTTAACTCGTTGGTCAGGTTATTCGAGACTTCTACCAATTGTTGTGGTCTTGTCCCTAGCAATGTGCATACCTCTTCCAGGATCTGGAATCTTTGTTGGATTAGGTTATAAGCTTCTCGCCCGGTTACGGCTTCAATACGTCGAATTCCCGCAGCAACACTGCTTTCACTGGTAATAATAAATGAACCAATATCCGCTGTATTATCAACATGGGTACCGCCACAAAGTTCATTAGAAAATGGTTTAGCGTCACCAATTTTGATATTCCTGACTTCACTAGCGTATTTTTCACCAAAGAGGGCAATTGCACCATCCTCTAATGCTTCCTCCAAAGGTCTGTATGCTGTATGTAATGGGAAATTCGAAAGGATTTTATCGTTTACATAATATTCGATTTCATTAATCTCTGTCGATGTTAATGCCTCTGGATGGGTGAAGTCAAATCGCAACCGATCTGGGGCGACAAGAGATCCTGCCTGACGGGCATGTTTTCCAAGAATCTCGCGCAAGGCGGCGTGCAATAAATGCGTCGCAGTATGGTTGCGCATGATGTTCTTTCGACGGCGACGATCTACATTGGCAGTAACCAGATCACCAACTTTGGGATTACCACGCACGACAATGCCAGTGTGGGTGATGATGCCTGCGGCAGGCTTTCGGGTTCCAGTCACCTTAATCACGAAATTTGGTTCGCCTTCAGTTTGTTCTTTCCTGGCGGTTATCATACCAGTATCAGAAACCTGACCACCAGATTCGATATAGAATATTGTCTCAGGTAAAATAATTTCAACTTCATCACCTGGGCTGATACTGTTAACTGGACAGGAATCTTTTATGATTGCTAATATTTTGCTATCGAGGATGAGGTTATCGGGTTCCTGATAAGGATTGTCTAATACTCCTTCTGGAGGGATTACGCCATTTTTTTGTAAATCACTAAATATTTGACGATAAACATCGACATCTTCCCCATTTAGTTCACCCATCGCTTTTCCTGCACCTGAGGCTCTTCGATGCTCCTCCATTGCCTCTGCAAAGCCTGCCTCATTCACTAAAAAACCACGTTCTTGGGCGATGTCACGGGTAATTTCTAACGGCATTCCATATGTAGTGTAGATATCGGCTGCCTGTGCCCCGGTTAAGTTTCTCTTCCCTTCTTTTTCAAGAAGATCAAAGGTACTCTCCAAATAATCGGTTGCTTTTTCAAGAGTCTTTTGGAATTGTTCTTCTTCTCTTGTGATAGTTTCCAGGATGGTTTCCTGGTTTCGAACCAACTCTGGATAAGTTTCTCCATATAATTGGACTACTGTAAGAGCTACCCGAGCGAGGAAAGGTTGGTGAATGCCAATTTTCCCAGCAAATCTATAAGCACGACGAATGATCATGCGGCAAATGTAGTTGCGTCCAAGGTTGCCAGGTACAACCCCATCTGCAATTAGAAATGCTGAAGCGCGAGCATGATCAGCAATTACCCGGTATGAGGTGAAATTCTCTTCGATCTCCAACTCACTATGTTCAGTAATCCCCTGAGTAGCTTGGATAAGAGGCCAAAAAAGATCGCTCCGGTAATTTGAACCAACGCCTTGCAGAATGCTTACAATGCGATCCAAACCCATACCGGTATCGATATGCCTTTCAGGAAGCGGTTCGAGTTCTGATTCGTTCAGCCGGTTATATTGGATAAAAACCAGGTTCCAGAGTTCAACAAACCGGTCTGTATCCAACATTACTGCCGTTACCGTTCCAGCCTGAGGATTTAAATCATAATGAATTTCTGAACATGGTCCACAAGGACCGGTTTCAGCCATCTCCCAGAAATTATCTTTCCGTCCGAGGTAGAATAAATGGGAGGGGAAAAAACCAGGTTGTTGGTACCAATATTCTGCAGCCTCATTGTCGGTCGGAATTTGATCAAGTTCATCTTTGAATACAGTAGTGAATAACCTTTCTTTTGGGATTCCCCAAACCTCAGTAAGTAACTCCCAAGCCCAGGTGATAGCCTCTTTCTTATAATAATCACCAAATGACCAGTTTCCAAGCATTTCAAAGAAGGTATGGTGGGTGTCATCCTGACCAACATCTTCCAGGTCGTTGTGTTTTCCAGCAACACGCAGGCACTTCTGTGAACTAACAGCACGCTTGTAAGGACGCTTTTCCTTGCCAAGAAAGATATCCTTAAATTGAACCATCCCCGCATTGGTGAAGAGTAATGTGGAGTCTCCGCCAGGGACTAAAGGTGACGATCGGACGAAGGTATGCGCTGCTTTATTAATAAAGAAATCAATAAAACTCTGACGAATTTCTTTACCTTTCCATGTTTTCATATTTTTGTCGTTCATAGGACCTCTTCAAGATAGAGAAAGTAAAAACCCGGATTTAGCATATCCGGGTCGCTAGGTATCTTTATAATGATTTATTTTGACTTCAGAGTCAGAAGACATTTTTATGGATGATATGCGACTCGGACTGTATTTATCCTGTGGCGACCACTCCAGGCACACGGTGGTGGAAAATCCGTGTTTGAGTAGCCGCCTTGGGAGCAGCAGCTTTGGTATTCTGATTTATCAGGTAAATGTCCGGTTTTGACATGATCCATACCATCAATATTTGCCTAACCAAATTATAAACGAAAGACCTTTTAACGGCAACAATGAATCATGACCTACAATGACAGGGTAGGTATTCTTAGTAAATTGAACATCTTCACGTGTTTTTACTTAGAAATATTCTTTGAACCTGAGATATAATCGATTTGATTTTAGTGCAGATATGAATCAACGATATCTTTACTTAACTGTGTTCTCATCAGGAATGACCACGCTGGCAATTGAGCTGGCAGCTTCCCGTCTTTTGGGAAGTGTTTTTGGCACCAGTAATCTTGTTTGGGCGAGTATTATTGGGTTAATTTTAATCTATTTAACAATTGGCTATTTTTTGGGAGGGTGGTGGGCAGATAGGTCCCCACATCCAAGAACCTTCTACCGCATCTTGGCGTGGGGGTCTTTTATAACTGGTTTAATCCCTTTTATTTCACGACCTATTCTGCAGCTTGCTGCGAATGCTTTTGACACCCTAAACATGGGTATTCTTTTGGGTTCCTTCACAACTGTTTTGATCCTTTTTATGATACCGGTAATATTATTGGGGACAATCTCGCCGTTTGCCATTCGGTTAGCGCTTCATGATTCGCGTCAAGCTGGGATGATTTCTGGTCGTATCTATGCGATTTCCACCTTAGGTTCATTTTTAGGTACGTTTCTCCCTGTTTTATTATTAATTCCCTTAGTTGGTACTACATATACATTCCTGATCTTTGGTGTTTATCTGCTTGTAATTGCAATGGTTGGTTTAGTGAAGTCAGTGAATGGTGTGGAGGCATTCAAGAAGTTTTGGATGCTAATTGTGTTGATTATATTGGGTGTGTGGTGGGGGAATAAACCAATTAAACAAACTGAAGGACAGATATATGAAACGGAGTCAGCATATAATTATATTCAGGTCCTTGAAAAGGATGGGTATCGTTATTTAAGGCTAAATGAAGGGCAAGGAGTTCATTCAGTTTATCATCCTGAAGAACTCATCTATCATGGACCATGGATGCAGGTACTTTCTGCACCTTTCTTCAATGAAGCGCCTTATGAGCCTGAGAATGTAAAATGTATTGCTGTTGTCGGGCTTGCTGCAGGGACCATTGCCAGGCAGGCAAGCGAGGCTTTTGGGCCGATTCCAATTGACGGATTTGAGATTGATCCAGAAATTATCCGAGTAGGTGAGCAATATTTTGGGATGAACATGAGCAACCTGAACGCTGTTGCAGTTGATGGTCGTATTGGGGTGGCGCAAAGTAAACAAATGTATTCAATCATCAGTGTTGATGCTTACCGGCCTCCTTATATTCCCTGGCACCTAACTACTCGCGAGTTTTTCGAGGATGTCTATAAACACCTGGATGAAGATGGGGTATTAGTGATCAATGTCGGTCGTGCTCCAGGGGATCGGCGGTTGATTGAAGGACTTGTCGGGACCGTTTCTACAATATTTCCAGCTGTATATGTGATGGATGTACCTGATACCTTTAACTCGATTATTTATGCTACTGTACGACCTACCAACCAGGAAAATTTATTGATGAACTATCAATATCTGGCAGATCGTAATGACCTGCATCCGATCCTGTTACAGGCTGTTGCAAGGACAATCACCAACTTACAACCTTTACCATCCAAAAAAATCGTTTTTACCGATGACCTGGCTCCAATCGAATGGTTGACGAATACAATGGTGTTAAGATACGTGATGGTTGGTGGATTAGAGGATCTGAAATAATAATTTGGAGTATCGTATGAAGCGTGTTTCCAGTATTTTGTTTTGGTTAATTACCCTTTCTGTCCCAGTAATTTTGGTTTTATTTGCGGTTGGGATCTTACTCTCCCCCCTATATATCCAAATCGAGTATCGATTTCCTGGTTTTCCCGAAGATTCTTATGGATTTTCATTGGAAGAACGACTCTATTGGGCAAATATCACTAGAAAATATCTGGTTGAAAATAAGGACATTCAATATCTCGCCAATCAAGAATTGGACGAAAATACCCCTTTATACAATGCTAGAGAACTTCGACATATGTTCGATGTAAAAGTCGTAGTCAGATCAGCCAGTATCGTTTTTTCAGGGGTCTTGATCTATTTGGGGATCGTGGGATATTGGTCGAAAAAAACAGGTTGTTTGCCTAGTTATAAGGCAGCGATATCGTGGGGGGGATGGTTGACAATTGGCATAATAATTACGATTTTGTTCTATTTAGTATTTAATTTTAATTCGTTATTTACAAATTTTCATAGGGTGTTCTTTGAAGGGGATACCTGGCTGTTCCGGTATTCCGACACTTTAATCCGGCTATTCCCGATCAGATTCTGGCGCGATGCATTTATTTGGATTGGTGTTATGACTCTTGCAGCAGGTTTTGGGATTGGCTATTTCGTGAAAGAATAGATCAAGGGGATCATTCAAGAATTTTCAAATGATTTATTTGAAAATACCATGTTGATTGGGGATGATTGTTTTTTTTGGGGGGATGAATCAGTCTTGAATCCCTGAGGCGGGTTATTGCGGTTTGGATAAAAATAAAATTCGTTAATGGAACTGAGAATTTTTATTCCTTATTCACTTCTCCCTGAACCACGATGACTTCCTGCAACTCGCCGAGTTTTTCCACCCCATTAAAGTTAAGCAAGAATTCGTAATTTACGATCTGGTCAACAGGTATCATATCATCCAAAAATTGATAACCTGAGGCAACAATGTTTCCAAATTCTTTATCATAGACAGTAGCGATAATGGTTGTGTTTTTTATTGGATATTCCGTATCATTAATGATCCTGCCAGTCAATGTGATGAAAGAAGAATTGTATTGAATTTTGTTATCGATTGTAGGTAAGAGAACCTGTTCAGTCGTAACTGAATTTGTTAAGTCTGGATCCCATTGAACAGAATACTTGTAAGCGCGCTTCCGGTATTCGTTTTCTGTATTCATCACTTGCCACTCATCAAAATGAAAAGGCAGGGTTTCTCCAGGCAAGAGAGAAACCGGGAGCGATGTCTCAGATACGTCAAGTAGGTATCCCTGCTTATCGTAAATTCCTGCAACCAGGCTGACATTTATTTGGGTGTTGCTTTTGTTCGTTATCTCTCCTATGAGATGAAATAGGTTTGTTTCGTCGGAGAAAGAAGTCGTATTATCATTGATCAAGAGGTCGAAAAACAGCTTAGGTGATGACACCCGGGCATCGATATAGGTTTGGTAATTAGTGATGGGATCGGTGTGAGTATTGGTTTGCAATAGGGAAACTTGAAAGGGACCTTTCTCACCGGGATCAAGATAATGTATCGCTTTTGAGTCCCCAGATGTGCTAATTAAATTGCCCTCTTTATTAAATAAGCCTGCGGCAATTGAGTCGATGATGACCGGATCACTGTTGTTATTTTGGATTTCCCCGGATAATACCATAATCTGGTCCAGGCTAACATTTAGAGTCTCTTTACGAATTGTCAAGGCAGCGGTTTCAATATCACGAATACGATAATCTGCTACTGACGTGGTAACTTGATAAGTATTTGGATAATTTCCACTGAGAACCAGGATGAAAGGACTGGCCTGTCCCGCATAGAGATATGATAAGAGGGTCCCGGTTTTCCCGGAAACCAGGAAATTCTTTTCTAGATCATAAGCCTGGACATTGATTTGGATGTTGCTAAGCGTGGAATCTGTTTTGTTATGAAGTAAGCCAATGATGTGAATCGATCCAAAATCGTCGATGGAATAAGACACATTGTCAATCTTCACTGGTATTCCCTGAGTGGTTTCCATTTTTTGGTTGTTTACAACCTGTTCGCTTGGGATTTCTTCTGGCGAATATTCAGGAATAACATCCGCGATTTTTGTTCCCACCACCGTTTTTCTGTAATCCTGGTCATTTCTACATGCCAATAAAGCAGAGATGAGAAATAAAAATAGGAGAAGGTTTATGATTGATTTTTTAATTCTCAAGTCATTCTTTCTCCTATAAGGTACTGCCAATGAATTCACCTTGATGTGGAAGTCAATTAAGCACCATATTTTGCTAGTCTACCTGCATGTG
>CAZTJD010000048.1:0-28014 GCA_964613985.1 uncultured Anaerolineales bacterium | reverse complement strand
TACATTAGGAATTTGTACATCAATCGTAATTTCAGAGATAGAACCCAGGTGGTTAAGGTATTTATTATAACCAATGGTTGAAGTCCTGGGAGGAATTCCATCCGTAGTTCTCGGTTTCTTAGGAATTCTAGTTCTCTCTCCCTATCTACGGGTATTCCTAAACCTTCCCACTGGCTTGACTGCCTTGGCAGGAAGTATTCTCTTGGGTGGGATTGCCATTCCCACGGTTGTTTCAATTGCTGAAGATGCACTTGATTCTGTACCAAGATCTTATCGTGATGGCGCTTTAGCCATTGGCGCAACCGAATGGCAAACGATTTGGAGAGTGACGCTTCCTGCAGCTAAGTCAGGCGTTTTAACTGCAATCATGTTAGGTGTAGGGCGAGCCATAGGCGAAACGATGACTGTTATGATGGTTACAGGCAACGCTCCTGTTCTCGCTCTGGGTTTAAAAGCCCTTTTTTCCCCGGTCCGGACGATGACAGCGACAATAGCTGCTGAAATGGGTGAGGTTGCCAATGGCAGTGTGCACTATCATGTATTGTTTTTTATTGGTATTGTGTTGTTTCTCATCTCCCTGGTTGTTAATATTTCTGCATCTGCTGTGCTTTTCCGTCAACTAAAAAGACAAGAGAGAATTCTCTCCTGATAGATCATCACAAACTTCTTATGAAAATCAGATCCGATTCTTCTGGTCGAAAATATACTCAGACATTCGGATTCACGCTTCTTATCCTGATGTCTGCAATGACGATTGCACCAATCCTGCTTGTAATTATTTACATATTGATACAGGGATTACCGGCAATCTCTATGGAGTTCATCACCGGTTTTCCTCGCGATGGAATGCGTGCGGGTGGGATTTGGCCTGCGATCTTTGGTACCTTGTATCTAACCCTGGGAACTGCCATTTTTGCTGTTCCCTTAGGCATCGGTGCTGCAATCTACCTCTCTGAATATGCCCCAGAAAATCGTTGGACTCGCATAATACGTATAGCAATCATCAGTCTGGCAGGGATCCCATCCGTAGTCTATGGTCTTTTTGGTTTAGGGTTATTTGTCTTATTCCTCCAATTTGGTACAAGTATCCTTGCCGGCTCCTTAACCCTCTCTATTATGACTTTACCCATAATCATAAGCACAGCAGAAGAGGCTCTACGCGTTGTACCTCAAGCCTTTCGTATTGTCAGTGTCTCGGTTGGAGCGACAAAATGGCAAACCATCCGGAGGATTGTCCTGCCTCAAGCTTTACCGGGGATTATCACCGGGGTAATCCTCGGTCTTGAACGTGCTGCTGGAGAAACAGCCCCAATATTATTCACAGTTGCTGCTTTCTTCCTTCCCAGGCTACCAAATTCCCCGTTGGATGCCACGATGGCATTACCTTATCACTTGTTCGTAATTTCTACTCAAGTTCCAGGAATGCCGATAAAAATCCAATATGGTACCGCGCTTGTACTCCTTACCTTTGTGCTCAGTATGAATATTATTGCCACAAATATTCGTTCGAAAGCGAGAAAGAAAAGGCAATGGTAGATCTTTACGACGATCACATAAAACCAGACCATAAAAAAATCATCATCAACGACTTATCGCTATCTTATTCTGATGGGACAGAATCATTAAAAAATATAACGATGGGGATCCCAGAGAACGCGATAACAGTTATTTTTGGTCCTGCCGGTGGAGGAAAATCAAGTCTGCTACGTGTGTTGAATCGATTGAATGATTTGGCGGATGTAGAACATATGGACGGACAAGTCATGATGGATGGAATTAACATCCTGAATCTAAAAATCGATGTAATCGCATTACGCCGGCGAGTAGGGATGGTCTTCGCCCGTCCTGTAGTTTTACCAATGAGCATTAAAGAAAATTTGACTTATGGTTTAGAAGTTGCTGGACAGAAAAACGAAGGTCTACTGCTTGAAGCAGTAGAGAGAAGCCTCAAACAAGCTGCCCTCTGGGAGGAGGTTGAAGGAAGGTTGGATGATCCAGCCATTACTTTATCAGGTGGTCAACAGCAGCGTCTTTGCCTGGCGCGGGTGCTCGCTTTGGAACCAGAAGTAATATTACTAGATGAACCAACCTCCGGTCTTGACCCCATTTCCACAGGCAAGGTCGAGCAATCCTTACAAGTATTAAAAGAAAATTATACAATCGTGCTTGTGCCACACTCAGTTCAACAGGCTGCCCGGACAGCCGATTGTGCTGCATTCTTTTTACAAGGAGAATTAATTGAATATGCATCAGGAAAAGAACTGTTCATTAATCCTCGAGAAAAACTGACTCAAGATTATGTCGAAGGTCGATTTGGATAAAATTATGCCTGAAAAAATACTCGTTGTTGAAGACGAACCTGCCCTTTTGGAAACATTAGCGTATAACCTGGAAAGATACGGATATCTTGTGGAGACAATTTCCAACGGGATTGAAGCATTAGAAACCGCCAGGCGTGAAATTCCCGATTTAATTATTTTAGATGTGATGTTGCCTGGTATAGACGGTTTTGAAATCACCCGAATACTTCGAAAAGACTTGAAAATCCCTATTTTGATGTTAACTGCTCGTGATGATGAAATTGATCGCGTCCTTGGTTTAGAACTAGGCGCAGACGATTATCTCACGAAGCCATTCTCCATGCGGGAATTATTAGCCAGAGTTAAAGCTCAATTACGTAGGATTCGCCTATTTCGAGAGGAAATGAGGGCTGAAACAGGGCATCATGAGAACATTCTCACCTTTGATAACCTTGAAATCAATATGCTACGAAGGGAAGTGAAATTTGACGGTAAAGCGATTCCCCTAAGACCGAAAGAATATGACTTACTACTATTCATGTGTGAAAATCAAGGTAAAGCGTTATCGAGAGATTTCCTTTTAGAACGAGTTTGGGGTTGGGATTTCAGTGGAGGAAGTAGAACTGTTGATGTTCATATCCGTTGGCTTAGAGGAAAATTTGAAAGAGACCCTGGAAGTCCCAAACGAATTGTCACTGTTCGTGGTGTCGGGTATAGGTTTGAAGGATAATTATTTCATGATTCAGTTAGATTCAAATATTGGTCAATAAAAGGGTCCCAACAAAAAAATACTATGTTTCGTAGTTTACGCTGGCGGATCACAATTCCATATGTTACTCTTGTCTTAGCAACAGTTCTAGGATTAGGACTGTATCTCTCAGTTTTTGTTCGCAACAACCACTTGGAAGACTTGGAGAGCACCCTGGTCGCACAGGCTTCATTACTGAGTGATACGATTTCGCGTTATTATGTCGAAGAAGGAAAGTTGAAACCATCCATCAACTCGTTAACGGATGAATGGTCTGATCTTTTAGATGCCAGGATAACGATTATCGATATTAATGGTACGGTATTAGTAGACTCCCATCAGAATCCCTCCATCATGGATAACCATTTAAAACGTCCAGAAGTCGCCGATGCATTTACCTATGGTTATGGGAAAAGGACACGAATCAGTTCGACTTTGGGTTTCGAGATGATGTACGTCGCTTTACCAATTAAAGAAAATAGTGAAACAATTGGTGTGGTTCGAATAGCATTACCAACCGAACAGATCAATCAGAAAATTATTCATCTCCGCAGCACCATCTTATATGCATCGTTACTTGCGGCTTTAACTACCATAGCTCTCTCTGCAATTATCGCATACCTTATCGCTCAACCCTTAACAAAATTAACTCAATCCGTGAGCAAATGGCTTGACGAAGATCATACCCACACCTCGTCCAGGATGGAATATAACGAAGTGCAGCAGCTCTCGAATGCCTTCAATATCTTGATCACTGATCTTCGCGATCAAATCAAATCCCTCCAAATTGAACAAGGTCGGATTTCCAGCATCTTAAAACAAATGACCGATGGGGTGATCATCACCAATGAGAAAGGGATTGTCCAATTAATTAATCCCAAAGCAGAGAGTCTATTCGATCTTGATAGGGATGAATCTGAAGGCCTCACTCTGATTCAAGTTCTTCGTAATCATAAAATTGTAGAAGCTTGGCAGGAGTGTAAAAACACGGGTCAGGAACAGGCCTTAAGCTTGGAGTTGCTGAGGCAGCATAGATTTATTCAATGTATCATCATTTTACTGGTATCAGAGCTACCAGGACAATTCTTGCTATTATTTCAAGACCTGACTCGGATGCAACGATTAGAAACCATCCGTCGCGATTTTATCAGTAATATTTCACATGAACTTCGCACTCCATTGGCGTCCTTAAAAGCGATTACTGAAACCTTGCAAGATGGAGCAATTGATGATCCACCAGCAGCCCAACGATTTCTTAGCCGGATGGAGACAGAAGTGGATGCCCTTGCCCAGATGGTTTCAGAATTATTGGAGTTAACCCGAATTGAATCTGGACAGGTACCGCTGGAATTAAAGTCATTATCACCTATAGAAATCATTGATTCTGCAGTTGACAGGCTGAGTCTCCAAGCGGAAAGGGTTGGGGTACAAATACTCAAGGATTATCAGGAAAGCCTTCCTGACGTGACTGCCGACCCACCTCGTTTAGGTCAGGCAATGGTCAATCTACTACATAATGCAATTAAATTCACTCCAATGGGTGGGAAGGTCACCCTTCGTGCTTGGCAACAAAAAGATGTTGTCGTTTTTGCTATTGAAGATACAGGCGTCGGCATCCCCGCAGATGATTTACCACGGATTTTTGAACGTTTCTTCAAGGCAGATCGGGCTCGTTCAGGTGGCGGAACCGGTTTAGGGTTGGCGATAACCAGGCACCTAGTTGAAGCGCATGGGGGAAAAATCTGGGTAGAAAGTGTTGAAGGTCAGGGCAGTACTTTTTATTTCTCTATTCCCATTTAGACTTTGCCGCAAAAACCGAGTTTCTTAGGATTTGATGGTATAAGTTTTCCACTTTAGGCTCGAAAATCAGCAATTTTAGGGATATCGCCCTCGAAAAACTCGGTTCTTTGGGTTTCTTTTTCCATCTAGAAATCATCCACTACCTTTTTACAGTAGACTCATTTATATACAACGAAATTATTATTAACGGGGGGAGTTTTTATAACCAAATTGGTATTTATAGTTGAGGTTAGTAACCAATCCATCAAAACTTATTTAATTCGTTAATTTACCCTTTCCCTATTTGTCAGAAAAATACAATTTGAATAGATCTACCCTTGAATAGAGGTTTAATTTAAATCGCGTAACGATAATACCTTTTCTTACCATTAACAATTGCCTCAGAAAAGTATCGCCTATCCATTTTGCTTTAACCGAAAATTAACCTCCTGTTAACAACTTAATAAAAGAATTTTTCAGATATGTTAACCCTAAGATGCTAAACTGCCTGCAAATAATAACCTAATAAATTAAGAAAGATATATCTTACCATTATGGAGGATGATTTATGTCAAGCAAGTTTCTAAAATTATTAACCGCACTTTTGCTGGTGACCTTATTGTCGGCAGCTTGCGGCCCTGCAACTACAATCGAAGCACCCAAAGTCGAAGAACCGGTAACTGAGGAACAAGTTGTCGAAAATTCAGAAGCCGAAGAACCTGTTATGGAAGTTGAAGCGGGAGGAACCATACAGTTAGCTGGTTCTACCACCGTCCAGCCATTAGCTGAAGAACTGGCGAATGCCTTCATGGCTATGTACGATGTGACCATCGAGGTTCAGGGAGGTGGATCGAGTGTTGGCGTTACTTCTGCTGGCGAAGGTACAGTTGATATTGGAATGGCTTCACGCAATATAAAAGAATCCGAATTTGAGACTTTTCCTGATCTTCGGGTCTTTACGATTGCTTTCGATGGAATCGCCGTCGTTGTTAATCCTGATGTAGGTGAATTAGATATAACCCAGGCTGAAGTTCAGAGAATTTTCGCGGGTGAGATCACTAATTTCACAGAAGTGGGTGGTCCGGATGAACCAATTACCGTTATTTCCCGTGAAGAAGGCTCAGGCACCCGTGCAGCCTTTGAAGAATTGGTAATGGCATGTTGCGATGCAGAAAAGGCAATTACTGAATTAGCATTGCTCCAGCAATCCAATGGCCAGGTTCGCACAACGGTCGCTACCACACCATTCTCCATTGGTTATCTGTCCTTTGGTTTCCTTGATGACACTGTCCAGACAGTCAGCGTTGAAGGTATTGCCCCAACTGTGGAAAACGTGAAGAACGGTTCTTACCCAATCTTCCGCCCCCTCAATATGCTTACCAACGGCGCTCCAAATTCCCTGGCAGAAACGTTCTTGAACTACATCCTTAGTGAATTTGGTCAAGGAATCGTCGCAGGAGACTACATCACAGTAAAATAAATATTTTCACTTCCAACCTGATGAGAGGTACGTCCAATGATGTATCTCTCATTTTCCCATTTGAATCGTAGATCGTCCTTTTGTCAAACCAACAGTTTTTATTTGGTCAAGATTTGCATGAGGTGTCAATGGATCTAAAAAATTATATAAATTTGATTATCAATAATAAACGTCCTCTCTCCGTGACTCTTATTATTCTTTTTGTAATATTTGCTACGATGACAGCATTGGGTTTTTCAATCTATCTTTTTTCAGAAGGTATTTCTTTTCACGGGAACCCTCAAGAAATGGTTTTAGAACCAGGAGTTATTAATATTACTTATTATGAGCGTTCTGGAATCAGCATTATTGATCGAGAATTTAGTTTCTCAAACAAAGGTGGCACCCTTGTAACCAACTGGCAAGCTTTATTTGCAGCCGTATTTGCAGTGGTAGTTCTATCATTATTCTCATTAGGTTTAATTCGCCTAAAAGGCTGGGCCAGGACAGGAATACTTATTATTCTTGGATTCATTGGTCTATACTATGGTGTGACGCTTATTTTTGATGCTTTTGCGACGATATTTGGTGGTGACCGTGTAGTGCCAATCGGGGAAATCGCATCGGTACTTTTAAATATGATGATCAAGTTAATCCTAACCGGATCAATCCCGATCGGAATTATCTGGACCCTTCGCAAGCACGGCTCTATATTCGAAGAACATCCATCCCAAAGGAAATTCGTAGATCAAGGCATACGCTATATCCTAATCATTTTTGCTCTTAGTTCTATCATCATTGTCTTCTTGATTATATTTTTCACGATGAGTGAAGCCTGGGAATCTATTGAAACAATTGGATTGAATGAGATGCTTCTCGGAACCATTTGGAGACCTGGCTCGATCATTGGTACGGAGGATGCTCAATATGGGTTGGTTCCCATGATTGTTGGTTCGATTTTAAGCACTTTCGGTGCGGTTGTGATCGGTGTACCTTTATCGATTTTTTCAGCAATTTTATTGTCTGAAATAGCACCCCAGGCAGTTCGCGAAATCATCCGTCCGGCGGTTGAACTGTTAGCAGGAATACCATCCGTTGTCTATGGACTTTTTGGCATGGTCGTATTGGCACCCATCATCCGAAAAATTGAAGTCCCTTATAACTCAGGTTTTGGATTGTTGAATGCATCCATTATTCTTGCAGTAATGATTATCCCTACAGTAACGAACATCGCAGAGGATGCGATAAGAGCTGTACCAAAAATATACAAAGAGGGGTCGCTCGCAATGGGGTGTACCCATTGGCAAACGATTTGGAATGTCATGCTTCCCGCAGCTCGATCAGGCATCATTGCGGCAATCATTTTAGGAATTGGACGGGCATTGGGGGAAACGATGGCGATGATCATGGTAATTGGGAACTCTATTGCCCTTCCAAGGATGTTGACTGACAATCCTTTCTCCATTTTTCTCAGTTCCGCAAGGACTCTGACCGGGAACATCGCTGTTGAAATCAATTATGCTGCGGGATCACACCGATCAGCATTGTTTTTCACTGGGATTTTGTTATTTATCATGATCTACCTGGTCAACTCAATCGCTCATTATTTGATGAAAGAGAGAGATTAAGGATCCAATATGGCTACTGGTGTAACCCAACTCGAAATGCCAAAAGAAATGGAAATTAGTAATAATCTCAAAAGAAGGAAAATTATCCAGACAATCGCCTTTGGATTTGTCTGGCTTTCAGGCATAGCAGCAATTGCCTTATTGATTTGGATAATTGGTTACGTCTTAGTCCAAGGAGCACAGGTGGTTAACATTGAGTTTTTGACCACCAAACCCGCTGGTGGTGTATCTGGGGAAGGTGGCATGTCAACCACGATTGTCACCACTTTTTACTTGGTCATGCTTACAATAGCCATTGCTTCACCTTTAGGCGTGGGCGCAGCAGTTTACCTCGTTGAATATGCTGGGGAAGCTTCCCGGGAGAGCAAATTAATGAATAGAGTGATCAACATTGCCCGCAGTGGGGTGGAGATTCTGGCAGGTGTGCCGTCCATTATTTTTGGATTGTTTGGATTTGCACTTTTTGTTTCTGCGCTAAAATTAAAATTTTCACTTCTTTCCGCTGGTCTTAGTGGTGCTTGCCTGGTTCTGCCAGTTATCATTCGAACCTCTGAAGAAGCATTGATAGCTGTCCCACGTTCTTACCGCGAGGCAAGTCTCGGTCTTGGAGCAAATAAATGGCAGACCATTTCCCAGGTGGTTCTTCCTGCAGCATTACCTGGAATTGTGACTGGAATTGTGTTGAGTATTGGGCGCATCGTCGCCGAAACTGCAATATTTTGGGTAACACTCGGTGGAAGTTTCCGGTTACCGACCAGCTTATTATCGTCTGGCCGCACGATGGCTCTTCATGTATATATGCTCGCTTCCGAAACTCGAGCTTTCGACAAGGCTATGGGAACCTCGGCAGTGCTGATTGTTGTGGTGATTTTTATAAACTTAACCATCAACCTTATTTCCCGTCGGATAACAGCGAGATCAATGGGAAAAAATAATTAGGCGATCAGACATTCTAAAATTAAGAAATTTTGAGGATTATTTGTTCAGTTTTTATAAAAGGGCGTTAAAATGATCAATAACAATGGCCATAACAACAAATTAGAAATCAAGGATTTTGACCTTTTTTATGGCGATTTTCAAGCGCTTAAACAAATTTCTGTAGACATTCCTATCCACCAGATAACAGCGATCATCGGACCATCCGGTTGTGGAAAAAGCACCTTCTTGAGGGCTTTTAATCGCATGAATGACCTTATTCCAAATGTCCGAACCAGAGGCGAAATCTATCTGGAGAATGAGAATCTTTACGATATTGATGTAGTCCAATTACGTAAGCGAATCGGCATGGTTTTCCAACGACCCAATCCCTTTCCAAAAACAATTTTTGATAACGTTGCTTATGGCCCTCGGGCTCACGGATATCGAGATAAGCAAATGCTGGGAGAGATTGTGGAGAAAAGCCTGGTCGCTGCTGCCCTATGGGATGAAGTGAAAGATGATTTAAACAAATCTGGGCTTGCTTTATCAGGTGGACAGCAACAAAGGTTGTGCATCGCTCGTGCTCTGGCAGTTGAACCCGAAGTAATTTTGATGGATGAACCGTGTTCTGCCTTGGATCCTATTGCTACCTTAAGGATTGAAGAGCTTATGCGAGAACTATCAGAAAAATACACTATAATCATTGTGACCCATAATATGCAACAAGCTGCTCGCGCTTCGGATTACACAGCATTTTTCAACATGCTAGAAGACCGTGCTGGATATCTTGTCGAACACAGCCCAACTGAGAAGATATTTACCAATCCAACTCAGAAAATTACCGAAGATTATATTACTGGTCGGTTCGGTTAGGAATTAGCCGCAATAGGAGTATATGATCATGACTGTAAATCCACGAGAAACGTTAGATCGCCATCTTCATCACTTGTTCGATGAAATTCTTTACATGGGAAGTTTGGTTGAGACTGCAACAATCAACGCAGTGGACGCATTAAAGCATCGCGATATTAACAAAGCCCATCGAATCTATGAGGGGGATCAAATCATCAACGATAAACGATTTGAAATCGAAAAGAATGTTATGGTTTTGATCTCCACCCAGCAGCCCATGGCGCGCGACGCTCGAATCCTTTCTTCTGTTTTCGAGGTTGCCAATGAATTGGAGCGTATTGGAGACTATGCAAAAGGAATATCCCGTATCTGCATCCTTATGGCAGATAAACCGCCTGTAAAACCACTGATCGATATTCCACGCATGGCAGAAACAGCAGTCAATATGCTCCATCAAGCACTTGATGCTTTCACTTCGTTTAATGCAGAACTTGCTAGAGAAATTCCAAAAGAGGACGATCTCGTCGATAACTTATATAATCAAGTGATTCGTGAATTGGTCACTTATATGATTGCAGACCCTAGTGTCATTAATCGCGCCAACTACTTGATGTGGGCAGCTCACAACCTGGAAAGAATGGCGGATCGTGTTACGAATATTTGTGAACGTACAATCTATGTAGTCACAGGTCAATTGGAAGAAATCAAAACATCGGATGATGAACAGGAATTTGAGGGTGAAAATTAAGGATTTTAAAGTTGATTATCAATAAGCAAAGAGTCCTAATCCTTTGTACAGGGAACTCCTGCCGTTCCCAAATGGCGGAGGCGATAATTAATAAACTTTTTGGTGAACATTGGCAGGCATACAGTGCTGGGACGAAACCTGCCGGATATGTTCATCCTAAGACAATTGAAGTATTACGCGAGATTGGTATCGAACATCATGGAGAATCAAAATCTGTCAATAAAGTAAGGGACATAGATTTTGACTTGGTTATAACTGCTTGTGATTCAGTAGCTGAAGATTGCCCACTCTGGCTTGGCAGGGGAAATAAAGCCCACCACAGCTTTCCAGATCCCGCTGAAACAACCGGATCAGAAGAGGAAATCTTAACCACATTCAGATCGGTTAGGGATTCAATTATCAAAATAATTCCTGAGATTTTGGCTGAGTATCAAATGTCGACTGCCTGAAACCATACCTCAAAACACTCATCTAACGAAACCATTCAAATAAGATCTTGTAAATTCATTCTTACTACTGGAACATTCAAAAAACTTGGTTTGTGCACCAAGAACAATGAAATTTAATAATGGATGATCGAACTGACCGGGTAAACAGATTAACAAAAATACTATCTGGAGAGCTTTTCAAAGCGTTGGGATTTAATCATCAAGGCCTGGTATCCGAAGTTTTAACTCCATTATTCAAGAAACCAATCCGAAACTTTGCAGAGATATGTATTGGCTTTGACCAGAGGGTGGTAACCTTAGGTTTTCAAGCAGCATCCCAGTGGATTATGCCTAATTTTGTACCTGGTATAAATGTCACTGTTCAGCAGAAGATCCCTGACACCGGACCATTATTAATAGGTTCAAACCATCCCGGCGCTTATGACGCACTTGTGATTGCTTCTAACGTACCCAGAGATGATTTAAAAATTGTGGTCAACATCCCCCTGGACTTCATAACGGAAATACCTGCCACCTTATCCCATTTCCTATATGCGCCACATGATCCTTATATACGCATGAAGGTTGTTCGTGCGGCGATAAATCATTTAAAATCAGGAGGGGCTTTATTAATCTTTGCCAGTGGGAGAATCGATCCTGACCCTATCACCATGGGAGGAGCAGAGAAAGAGTTCTGGAGATGGTCGAGAAGTTTAGAAATCATGCTTCGTAGGGTGCCTGAGACAAACTTATTGATTACCTTGGTCAGTAATATACTCCATCAACGGTATGTAAATCATATATTCACAAGGTTTCAAAAAGAACGACCGGATAAACAAAGGATCTCTGAATTTCTCCAGGTAATGAACCAGATTCGTTCACCAAACAAGAGTAAATTAATTCCAAATTTATCTGTTTCTAAACCTTATACTATCGATGAATTGGTAGGTACAGATCGGAACGCGGATATCATGAGGTCAATCCAAGAAAAGGCAAAACAATTATTGAAAGTTCATTTGCCGACAGGATTGGTTCGATAATTTCCCGATGAACTTACCCGATGTTCTTTCATCAGGGCAGACATAGTCTTGATTTCGCTACGAACCTGACCAAAAATAAGTGGATTCCAAAGATCTTTCCACTTGCTATTAACTCATTTAACATCCTTCAAACATACAAAAGAGGTATAATTATCCCATAACAAAGTAAATTTCTGATTTTTACTAGGTGAGTAATGATACGAGAGAAATACGATCAACAAATACATGCATTGATGGATGACATCCTGATTTTAGGAAGCATGGTTGAAAGCGCCATCCTTGACTCTGTCGACGCTTTAAAACATCGCGATCAAGAGAAATCCAGATTAGTTCGAAAGAATGATAAAAAGATCAATCAGAAACGATTTCAGATCGAGAATGATGCTCTTGCAATAATCGCAACCCAAGGTCCGATGGCAACGGATTTGCGTATATTATCCTCTATAATTGACATTGCAGGTGAGTTGGAAAGAATTGGCGATTATGCCAAAGGGATCGCCTTAATCAACAAAAAAATGGGGGATGAACCTTTACTCAAGCCGCTTATTGACGTTCCCCGAATGGCTGAAATTACTGTGGACATGCTCCATCGAGCGTTAGATGCTTTTGTGAATGTAGATGAAGAACTCGCCTGGGAAATACCAATGGATGACGATCTTGTTGACGATTTATATAACCAGGTTTATCGCGAGTTGATAACCTTCATGATCTCTGATCCATCGACAATTGACCGGGCAACGTTCTTGCTGTGGGTCGCTCACAACCTTGAGCGCGCAGCAGACCGTGTCACCAATATTTGTGAACGAACCTTGTTCGTCGCAACCGGTGAACTACACGAGATTAAGAAAAAAGAACTCGAAAAACGAGAAGAAACTGAATTAAAAGCGAAATAAATCAGGTCGACTCATGGCAGATTCATTTTTTCATATAGAAATCGGGATACTCAGGTATCCTGATTTTTCCTTATCCAGTAGATTGAATACCCAGTTAATATCGGTTGTTTATCCAGGGAATAAATGTTAAACTTGTTTGGACAGTACATTTGCTGTTTTATTTAGTCTTTCTATTGAAACTTGGTAATTGAATTTATAGCGAAAGTTTCGCCTAGCTTAAGGATTCTGTTGAAGAAAACATACGTCATCCCGCACAGTGAATTGAGTAAAAGTAAACAGGATCTATTTTTCTGAGGAATCGCATCAAGAATAGAATAGAACGGAGGATTGAATGTCAGCAGGGAAAATCATTGCCTATATATTTGCTTCAATCGTAATTTTCTTTGGAATCCTTTTCATTTGGGCAACTTTTAGCCCGGATGGCCAAATTACCTGGCTCATTGTTGGAATAATTAGTGTAGGTATTGGATTCGTGATCATTTGGTTTACCAGTCGAAAAAAGACCGTTTCCCAAGGTGAGGGTGGCGCTTCCATTCAAATTGATCTTCCAGGTGGTGTGAATCTTGATACGTTAAAATGTAAATCTTGTGGGGGTAGCTTATCGATGAACAACATCGAAATGGTTGCTGGAGCCCCAATCGTAAAATGTCCTTATTGCAATACATCGTATCAACTCACAGAAGATCCGAAATGGTAAGTGTTTAATCTAGTAGAGTTTATAAGGAGAAACATTATGGTTAAGCGATCTCTGATTTTGATCGGTTTCGTTTTCCTATTATTTCTTATTCCAGGTTCCGCACTTGCTCAAGATTATTATTTCCGTATGGATCGAGAGGTCGTAGATGTGTTTTTCAACGACGATGGTACGACTTCAATCTATTACAATCTTGAGTTTTATAATGATCCTTCCGGTCACTCTATCGAATATGTAGATCTAGGTTTACCGAATTACACTTTTAATACAAATAACATCCAGGCTCAGGTTAACGGTGTACCTGTTGCTTATATCTCAAGTTCCGAATTTGAGGGTTCTGGGAGTGGAGTGGCGATCGCACTTGGCAACCAGGCTATCCCCCCTGGTCAGAGCGGTACTTTAGAAGTAAGTGTGGTTGGAATTAAGGATCTGTTCTTCGTGGATGATGAAAATAATGACTACGCCAGCGCCGTATTCGCACCAAATTATTTCAAGAAAAGCTATGTATATGGTTCAACAAACATAACTGTAACCTTCCATCTTCCGCCTGGTGTCAAGCCTGAAGAACCTCGTTGGCATAATGCCCCCAAGGGCTTTCCCGAAGAGCCAGATGCTGGACACGATACCCAGGGGCGGATTACCTACACCTGGCGCAACGCTTCTGCGAATCCTTATTCTGAATACAAGTTTGGTGCTTCCTTTCCAGCAGTTTATGTGCCAGTATCAAGTGTGGCTAAACCGACCTTATCAGACCGCACTGGAATTAATGCAGATACCATCATGGGTTTCCTTTGCTGTGGATCAGTTGGTGGATTCATCGCCTTGATTGCCTGGTTAGGCATTACAAGCGAAAAGCGGCGTAAGATGAAATACCTCCCGCCAAAAATCCGGATAGAAGGGCATGGAATTAAACGAGGTTTGACTTCAGTGGAAGCCGCGATTTTAATGGAACAGCCTATGGATAAGATCATGACCATGATACTATTCTCGGTGATAAAGAAAGGTGCGGCTCGAGTAATTTCTAAAGATCCCCTACAAATCGAAACCTTAACGATCGATACGGAAAAACTACGTTCTTATGAGACAAAGTTTCTGGAAGCTTTCCAGGAAACAAAATCTGCCATGCGTCGTAATAAACTTCAAGACATGATGGTGGGCCTGATAAAAAGTGTCGGCACCAAAATGAAAGGGTTCAGCCACAAAGAGACAGTGGCTTATTACCAATCGATCATGGAGCGCGCCTGGCAGCAGGTTGAATCAGCAGAGACCCCCGAAGTGAAAATGGACAAATTTGATGAACACCTTGGTTGGACGATGCTTGACAAAGATTTCGACGAACACACCCAGGATGTTTTTCGAACAGGTCCGGTCTTTGTACCGATGTGGTGGGGTCGTTATGACCCGACTTGGTCTTCGAGTGCAACACCAGGGACATCAAAAGTATCCACCGCTAAACCGAGTATTGGTGGAGGTCGTTCCGCCCCATCTTTGCCCAACCTCCCTGGTGGAGAATTTGCTGCATCGGTGGTTGGAGGGATTCAAGGATTTTCCAAAGATGTCGTAGGAAATGTAACTGATTTCACAAGTAAAATTACGAATAAAACAAATCCGGTGCCAAAAACAAGCACCAGAAGCGGCGGTTGGAGTAGTGGCGGCGGAGGTTCAAGCTGTGCCTGTGCCTGTGCATGTGCGGGTTGTGCCTGCGCCTGCGCCGGTGGAGGTCGGTAATCAGGAAAAATTCGTTTAACGAATGGCAGCAATGTTTCTAAAATTTTCCAAGAAGCTTCCTAACCTCGAACCAGGATTACACCACTATCAACGTGAAATTGATGGATTTGAGGTTCGCTTACATTTAAGGATCGATCAAGATGGTCACGGGACGTTGATCCTCAACGCGAATCGAGTGATTCATTTCAACCCGTCGGCTGCCTTTATGGCTTTCTTGATTTTAGAAGCGTACCCAACTGAGACCGCGATCAAAGCGATTCGAAACATGTTTCGCGTATCAACAACTCAGGCAAAAGAAGATTTTGAGCAGTTCAATTCAAAGCTCATTGAAATTCTCCATCCCAATACCTGTCCAGTTTGTTCTATTGAAGAGTTAGAAATCACCGCCCCTTTCAGCGAACGCCCTTCAGCTCCATACAGGATGGATCTTGCCTTGACATACCGCTGCAATAACGATTGTGCACATTGTTACAATAGCCGTCCAAGGGATTACCCAGAACTGACCACTGACGAATGGATAAAAATTATTGACAGGTTATGGGAGCTGGCAATCCCACACATTGTCTTTACGGGTGGCGAACCAACCCTTCGGGACGATCTCCATTTACTAATTGCTCATGCGGAAAATAATGGGCAAATCACTGGTTTAAATACCAATGGACGCAGGCTTAGCCAGACCCAATACATCCATTCTCTGGTTGATGCCGGACTGGATCACGTTCAAATAACACTTGAATCACACGATCCAGACATTCATGACCAGATGGTCAATCGAAAGGGTGCTTGGGAACAAACCGTAAACGGCTTAAAAAATGCTTTAGACAGCCCACTTTATGTGATGACAAACACAACTATGCTGCAATCGAATGCACATAAACTGAAAGCAACCTTGGATTATTTAGCAAAAACGGGTCTTCCAACCGTGGGTCTCAATGCTTTAATATATTCCGGAAAAGGGTTAAATGTAGGAACAGGTATACCAGAATCTGAACTTCCACAGCTGCTCGAAATCGCCAGGGAAAGAACATCTGCTCACAATCAGCGCCTCATTTGGTATACACCAACCCAATACTGTCAGTTTGACCCCATGCAATTAGAATTAGGTATCAAAGGATGTACAGCAGCACTATATAACATGTGTATCGAACCGGATGGTGGCGTAATACCTTGCCAATCTTATTATTACCAAATGGGGAACATCCTCCATGATCCCTGGGCATCCATCTGGAACCATAAACTAGCCATTCGACTCCGTGAACGTGAATATGTGCCAGATGAATGCCAGGGATGTCTGCTTTTATCTGAATGTGGAGGAGGATGTCCACTTGCCCTTCAAGCTGCTAAGCAAGACTTAATCACAATAGAACGCAAGGCTATAATCGCTGATCCATTTCAATAATCAAAAAAACATTGATATAAATACTTTTATAATGAATGTAACAACGAATGGACAAATCTCATGAAGCCCGATCGTAATCCAATTGACCTTCTCCAACAATTAATCCGATTTGACACAACAAATCCTCCCGGAAATGAATATATAGCCATTAATTGGGTTCGTGAGTTACTTATTGAGGCTGGCATTGAAAGTACAATTTATGCCAGGGATCCCAGGCGACCAAACCTCATTTCTCGAATCAAAGGTGACGGTAAGGCACCCCCACTATTATTGCAAGGACATGTTGATGTTGTAACGACACATGGTCAGGATTGGGAACATCCTCCATTTTTAGGAGACATCGTCGATGACTACATTTGGGGTCGAGGCTCCTTGGACATGAAAGGTGCAGTAGCGATGATGCTATCCGCCTTTCTTAATACATTTCAAGAAAATATTACTATCCCAGGAGATGTCATCCTGTGCCTGCTAGCTGATGAGGAGGCAGGTGGAGATTATGGCGCAAAATTCCTGGTCGAGGAACATCCTGATATCTTTAAAGATGTTAAATACGCCCTTGGTGAGGCAGGTGGCTTCTCCTTAAATATTTCTGGAAAAACCTTCTATCCGATCATGGTGGCGGAAAAACAAATCTGCTGGTTGAGAATTAAAATCCATGGACCTGCTGGACACGGCTCAATGATTCATCGTGGTGGGGCAATGGCACAGCTAGGCAAAATTCTCCAAACCTTAGACAAAGAAAAATTACCAGTTCACGTCACACCTGCGGTAACAATGATGATCAAAGGCATTTCTAAAGAACTTTCCTTCCCGTTAAATATACTTATTGAGCAGATGCTAAATCCTGTTTTTACTACACCATTGTTAGGGTTAATGGGTACGAGAGGGAGGCTTTTTGAACCACTATTCCACAACACAGTTAACGCGACAATCGTTCAAGGCGGAGACAAAATAAATGTGATACCATCCGAAATTACTCTTGAACTGGATGGTCGTTTACTGCCGAGCTTTTCCCCAGAGGATATGTTAAAAGAACTCAAAGATCTTCTTGGGAGTGATTACCATTATGAGGTCGTACGCCATGATCCCGGACCTTCTGAGCCTGACATGGGTTTATTCCCGACTCTGGATAGCGTCATCAAACAATTCGATTCTGATGGTTATCCTGTTCCATTGGTTATGATGGGTGTTACTGATGCCCGCCATTTCTCAAAATTGGGCATCCAGACTTATGGATTTACACCAATGCAGCTCCCCCAGGATTTCAATTACGATAATTTGGTCCATGCAGCAAATGAACGTATCCCTGTTGATGCCTTAGAATTCGGTACAAAAGCAATACTAGAAGTCATTAAAAGGAATAAATCTGAATAATTATTTTTTTACGATGATTCCCACAACGAATACACAAGGATTTTTAAAGGGACAGCAGTTCGCATTTAATGGGATAAATGGATCATGGCGAATATAATTACTTTACTTCGATTTCCACTTTTGTTTTTATATATTGGACTTATTAATTCGAAGAATCCAACAATCATTTTCTGGTGTGTCCCATTTATTGTCTTGATTACCCTGATGGATACATTCGATGGCTTAATTGCCCGAGCAAGGGGTGAAGTAAGTCTTTTGGGAAGCGCTTTAGATATCGCTGTCGATCGTGCTTTTGAGATTATTTTATGGGTTACCTATACTTATTTCGGGCTGATCTCATTAGTCATCCCAATTATTTCGGTTGCTAGAGGTACGTTAACCGATGCAATCCGATCTGTAGGCATGAGCAGCGGTGAAGCTGCGTTCGACCAGGTAAAACATCCTATCAGCCGTTTCGTGGTTTCATCCCGGTTTATGAGAAATATTTATGGCACAATCAAAGGTAGTTCATTTGCACTCCTCACCCTTTCATTGGGTTTAATCACAATGGATCATCCCTCTCAAGAGTGGGTTTTAAAAACCGCCCAGATTTTCTCGTGGACTGCGATCACATTGACGGTTATTCGTGGTTTTCCTGTAATTGCCGAAAGTTTCAAATTATTTAAAAACCCACCTCCAATCAAGAAAAAGTAATGGATATGCAAAGATTCATCAGCAGCCGTCTAGGGATTGGAATCGGTCTATTAATTGGCCGTATTATGCCTCCTGTCCTTGGTTATCGGTTGACAAGTTTTACTGCAAGTATATTTGCCAGGCGCAAAACTTCCGCTATTGTTCAGGCGGTGATGCAAAACCAGGCCGTTGTTCGAGGTGGAAACCTCTCAGTAGATGAATTAGAAGAATCGACAAAAGAAGTTTTTTCGCATGCAGGAAGATGTTTTATTGACCTTTTCCAGAATTTGAGTGACCCGGAAAAGATTAAAGGCTTGGTCACTTATGATGCTGCTGCTGAAAAACTGATCAAGTATAGCAATGACTCTTCTTTCGGCGCCTTTATTGTTGCACCCCATATCAGTAATTTTGATCTTTGTCTTATTGCCATGGCATATCATGGTTTACAAGCAAGTGTCTTGACCTATGGACAGCCTAAAGGTGGCTACCAGATTCAAAACAAAATAAGATCACAAACCGGCCTGGAAATTACCCCTGTGGACGACAAAACAGAGCTGGAAGCAGTTGAAACGTTAAGGAATGGTGGCCTGGTAATAACTGCGGTGGATCGCCCGGTACGTAAGAAAGCACGAATGCTTACTTTCTTCAATCATCCCAGTCCCTTACCAACTGGACATATTCGAATGGCCATCCAGGCAAAGGTACCAATCATCGTCGCATCAGCTTCAATGGGTAAGGATGGAGAATACGCAATTCAACTTTCCGATCCCATTAATATGAAAACAACCAATGACCCTCACTCAGACATTAAAGTAAATGGCGAAGCAGTTATGGCAGAAATCGAGGGACGTATCAGGGATCATCCAGGGCAATGGCTGATGTATTACCCAGTCTGGCCTGATGTTGTTATCTAAAGATATGGACTTATTGCTCTCTTCTCAACCGCCCACAACAACCAACCCCAGTATCACCTTATGGCTCTTTGGAGCTGGCATTATCTTCACCATTATCAGTCTGACCTATAAAATCAGCCTGATTGAAACCTGGGATCGGCGCGCATTCTTATTGATAAATAATAACCTTAACACCTTTATCAGATTTTATCGATATGTCTGGCCATTAGGAACAACACCAGTTGCTTTAATTATCGTTTCGATGTTATTTCTTTCCTCAATTCGAGCTGGTTTTATTGTGTCAATTACATTTTCCTTCTTATTGATCGTTGAAAGGATCATTAAAATCAGTCTCAATCGAACGAGACCCTTTGTTACTTCAAACTGGACGAAAGTATCTCAACCGGTAATACCCAAAGATCCATCCTACCCTAGTGGAGACGCGATGCGAATGATATTTCTAGCGATAACGGTACCGCTTATTTTTGATCTTTCTTCTATTGCGGTAGTTTCTACGTGTTTGCTCGGAATAATCCTTAGTTTAGGAAGAATCATCCTTGGAGTTCACTATCCACTGGATGTACTTGGTGGAATGGGATTGGGATTGCTTGGTGCTGCAATTGTATCTTTCAGCTTGGTATCACCCCTGGTATTGAATCTGTATCCTGCAACCTGATTAAAAGGAGAAATTTATGACGAGTATCCGTGAAGCTATCCGCAGACGTTTTGCCCCTTCCAAACCACTTGAACCCGGAATCTATCATTATCAATCCCCCTCCTATGCTGAATCACCGTACCGTATGCATCTACGCATCGAAACAAGTGGCGATGGGATATTAATATTAAATGCTTCAACTGTATTACATCTGAATCAGAGTGCCACTGAATATGCATATCATATGATTAAGGGGACCCATGAAGTAGATGTTGCTCGGTCAATGAAGCAGCGCTATGATATCTCACCCAGCCACATAGTGGACGATTATAAAGAATTCAAAGAACGGGTTTTTGCCTTGATTGATATCCCGGATTTAGATCCTGTTCAATTTCTTAACCTGGAGCGAGAAGAACCCTATTCCCACGAGATTTCAGCACCTTACCGGCTTGATTTCGCAATCACTTACAAGCTCCCAGAAGGCGTTGATCCAACTTTAGCACCCACCAAGAGAGTCGAGCGCGAGTTGACCACCGAGGAATGGATTGAGATCATCAACAAAGTCTGGGATGTAGGTGTCCCACACATCATCTTCACGGGTGGTGAACCCACACTTCGGGAAGATTTACCGGAACTCATCAGGCAAGCTGAGAAAAATGGTCAGGTAACGGGATTGATAACCGATGCCCGAAGATTTTCTGATCCCGAATACCTGAAAACCATGCTGTATTCGGGACTGGATCACCTGACGGTCATTATGGATATCCAGGACGCCCAGGTCTGGCAGGCGCTGGACCTCATTCTTCCAGAAGATCTTTTCACGACAGTTCACCTGACGATCACACCAAACGAGTCAACCATCATCCCGGAAATCATTGAGAAATTAGCTACGATGGGGGTCAACGCAATGTCCTTGACCAGCTCTGGAAGCGAGGCGGATGATAACTTGCTCGCTGCACGAGATCTGGTCGCCGAGTTAGGGATGGAACTGGTTTGGGATTTACCTGTTCCCTATTCTGCTAGGAATCCGGTTTACCTGGAGTCAGAAGAATTAGAATTCAGAGACGGTGCTGGGGTTGCCTGGATGTATGTCGAACCTGATGGGGATGTATTACCCTCTCAAGGCATAAACAAGGTGCTAGGGAATCTACTCAGAGATGATTGGGAAAAGATCTGGTCGAAAGAAAGATGACCCTATCCTGAATACAAGCGAAGCATGGCATAAACGTTACCTTGAACAGGCCCAATGGACAGAAGATCTACGAAGACACCTGATTAAAAAGTCCAGGATCTCGAAAGGCAGCAGGATTCTGGACGTTGGGTGTGGAACCGGAGCCTTGATCGCTGAGTTTGAAGATAGGGGGGTGCAATACTATGGCGTAGATCTTAGCTTCTCTTCCCTGCACTATGCTAAAAGAATGAACACGGATAAGGGTCTTTTACAAGGGGATGCTTTAACCTTGCCATTCAGTGATAACATTTTTGATCTAGCTTTCTGTCACTTCCTTCTAATGTGGGTATCTGACCCTGGTATTGTGGTAAGAGAGATGACCCGGGTTGCAAAACCTGGCGGCAGTGTGATAGCATTTGCTGAGCCTGATTATGGAGGCCGGATCGATTACCCCTCAGCGCTTGAAGTTTTAGGAAAGTATCAAATCACAGCATTAACCCAACAAGGTGCCAATCCATTTCTGGGTCGCGAATTGGCGAAATTCTTTCAGGACGCCGAATTATCATCGATTCAGACTGGGGTTTTAGGGGGTGAATGGCCAGAGGTTCCAAACTGGAAAGCCTGGCAATCTGAATGGCTGGTTCTAGAATCGGATATAAGCAAAATTGAGTCGGCATCCTTTTCGATAGAGATTGAGAAGTTAAAAGGAATTGACCGACAGGCTTATGAAAATGGATATCGCATTTTATATGTGCCCACTTTTTATGCCATTGGGGTTGAAAAATAACATCCTCGATTCCTTCACCCAAGGAAAAGAACACAAAAAAACTGTTATTTTTTCCAATATATGTTATCAGGCAGGAGCATGCTTTTCTGCTGGAATTTTAACTTGGGATGCTACGAAGAAATTTATGATCGCTAAGATGGCACCAAAGGCAAAAACATATTGAAATCCCCATGTATTCCAAATAACCCCACCCAATATTGCTGAAGAAATGGAAAAGATATGGTCAATAGTTACACCAGCAGCCAGCGTTGATTGGACATGCTCTGGTTTCTTAGCAATCTTCTTGATGTACGTTGCGCGCGCCATGCCTACAGAGAAGATCATCTGGTCGATAAGGTAGCAGGCACAGACAATTAATAAAGCAATATTCTCTGGTAATACCATTTTGGAAAACCCATAACCCACACATATAAATACCAGGATGACTGCCTCGCCACTCAACACAAAACGTTCACCGTATCGATCGATTGTCTTTCCCAGGATTGGTTGGAATAAAATTCCAATGATGCCTCCGATGAGAAGCAAGGTTGCAATGATCTGTGTCGGTTGGTTGAAGACTGTAACCAGGACCCATGGGGCAAATGTGATAAATAATTGTTTCCTGGCACCTGAGATCGTGATCAGGACGTAGTACAAGCTGTAATCTTTATATAGCTGCAAGAACGACCTTGCCGGCTGTGATCTTCCTTTCGTCATGTTTAATAGGATAACGCTTGCCAAAACAAAACAGATAGCAGCAATCACAAATGTATACTCAAATTGAAAATTCAGATATCGAAAACCCATCACAACAAGAAAACTGCCTCCAATCATCGCCGTGTTCCGGACTGCATTAAGCTGCCCCAGGCGCTTACCGGTTTGATTTATTGTTGCCAGTTCCATCCCAATTGAAGAGGAGAGCGGCATAAACAAATGCTGCCCAAGACTATAGACGAACAACCAAATTGTCATCATCCCGTAAGTTGGTGCTGCGAAACCGACAAGAAGGATTCCAACAGAAGCTAAAAGCATCGTTAGCGACCCTAACCTGCGACTACCTAAAAAACTCAACAATGCAGAGACAAATACGACTAAAAATCCTGGCAGTTCCCTGGGAAATTCAAGAAGTGATCTTTGGAAAGGGGTAACCATATATCTCTCATCGAGAAAATTGTTGAAGGTCGAATCAACAATATTGCTGCCAATTCCCATAACGAAGATCACCCCTGCAAATAACAATAATTCTTTGGGAATTTTTCTGATCCTGGATACTTGAGCGATAACAAATGCCATAATAAACCTTAATCAAACAATAGAAGCAACTTTAGTCATGGAATTCGACGTATTGTACACTAGAACAAGGAATTCGAAGATCGTTTTGGGGAGAATGATACAGTAATTTACAGCACCAGCATCGGATTTCTAAGTTGAAGATCTGTATCAATATGCCTTAAAATTCAAAGAACGAGTTGACCCTATCTTCCTCCATGTCGACTCAGATGTCCCGTAAGAATCTTATACACCAAATCATAAAACCTGAGATCCAGAGGAACCGATGAGGAAACAGGGAAAAGATGCCCTGGACCTAGTAATGTTTCTGAACAAGAAGGCTATTTACCAGTGATTTTTTTTTATGGAAAGGAAAAGGATCAGAAATAATTGTCATGGTTTATAAAGGCCAAAAGATCGGCAGCAACAACATGACTGCCAGAAAGATCACCAGGGTCAATGGAATACCTACATTCAGATAATCCTTAAAACGATAACCTCCTGGTCCCATCACCAACACAGTTGTAGGATGCCCTATCGGGCTCAGGAAAGCCGTAGAAGAAGCAATTGCGATCGTCATCATCAAAGGATAGGGAGAAATGCCAAACCTTTCTGCACTGCTGATCGCAATCGGGGCAAGTAGTAGCGCCACAGCTGCGTTCGGTATCACTTGCGTACCTACAGTAGCCAGGATAAAAAAACCGGCCATAACTGCCAGACCACCCGATTTACCGAAAAGTGCCAGTATAGCATCTGCTATAAATTGTGCTACCCCACTATTCTCCATAGCAATCCCCAGAGGTAACATCCCTGCAATCATGAAGATCACCTGCCACTGTACAGCCTGGTAAGCTTCCTCCATGGTGAGTGTTTTTGTCAAGACCATTAACGCAACACCTGCGATTGCAGCAACTGTAATAGTTAACCAGCCGGAAATAACAGACACTAACACGCCTATCATGATTAGAACAGCAACCGGTGCCTTTTTAATTCTAAATGGTGCTTGTGCAGATTCTGTTAATACCAAAAAATCCGGATCGCTGCCCAACACTCTAGCATTTTCCCGCTGTCCATAGAGTAAAAGTGCATCCCCAAATTGTAAAGCCATATTTCGTAAATTCGATCGATAAGGTCTGCCACCCCGCCATATCGCCAGCACATTCAAACCATATTTCGTTCGGAAATGAAGTTCATCCAAGGTTTTCCCAGCAAGGGTGGCAAATGGTGAAATAATAGCCTCTACCAATCCTACCTTCTCAGACTCCAACTTTTCCATCTCAGGTAATGTTTCTTTTTCAACTCTTAATTTCTGTAAACCAGTGATTTTTGCCAAGTCTTCCTTATTCCCCTTAATTAATAAATGGTCGCCAGCTTGCAATTTGGAATCAGCAGCTGGCATTAGTTGTAACTTTCCTTCTCGCATGATCCCCATTACGCCCAATCCATATGCGTCTCCGAGACGGCTCTCTGTAAGCGTCTTACCAACAAGGTAGGAATCAAGTGCCAATCGGACCATGACGAGGTCAGCCTCGAGGTGATAGACTTGCTCCTTACTGGGTTGGATGACCACATTCAGATCAGCCTCCTCCATTTTCTCGATCTGCTCCTTTGAAGCCTGAATTAACAAGGTATCACCTGAATCTAAAATAAACGTTTCCAAATTGGTCCTCTTTATCTCACCCCCCTTTCTAATCGCAAGAACGATCGCACCAAAACGATTCCTGAAATCGATCTGAGATAAAGTTTTCCCAGCCAGAAAGGATCCAGGTAGGATTTTAATTTCCATTAACTTTATTTTCGCAGAACTTAATGCTTCTACGGCCAGTTTTTCGTCTTCGATGATCAGGTTTTCACTGGCAAGACCCTCCTCCAATAAATCCGTTTTTCCTTCTACAAGCAGACGATCTCCAGATTGCAATATAGTTTCCGGGCTTGGTGAGAGAATTTTTTTATCTTCCTTCAAGATCGCAATCACATTTAATCCTAAGGCAATTCCAAGTCTGCTCTCTATTAAGCTTCTCCCAACGAGCGGTGAATTCTTATTAATACTGATGATCTTCATCCGATCCTGGAGCTCAAAAATATCGCGATACTTGATATCCCCTTCGGGTGAAAAATCTCTCGTGATATCTCTCGATGGCAAAAATCTCTTTCCGAGAAAGACCATAAAAAAGACTCCGATCACCATAATGATCGAGCCAATTGGGGTGAAATCAAACATCCTGAAAGGTTCTAAACCGGCGTCGGATAACGCCTGGCTGACCAGGAGGTTAGGGGGTGTACCAATCAAAGTCATCAAGCCGCCCAATAATGCAGCATAAGCAAGGGGGAGCAATAATTTCGAACGATACCTGTTTGTCCGTCTGGCGATGTCAGTAACAACAGGCAGGAATAAAGAGGCAACTGCGATACTATTCATAAAACCGGATAGAACTGCTGCTGCAAACATGATTGCGGTCAACAACCTTGTATCACTCTTCCCGACAAAGGTTAATATTCGTTTGCCAATCAGGTTCGCTACCCCCGTTCTGGATAATGCCCCGCTTAACATGAGTACAGCCCATACGGTTACTACAGCTGGATTGCTGAATCCAGACAATGCTTCTTCTGGGGTTACCAACCCTGTTAACACTAAACTGATCATAACCAACAAGGCGATAAGATCGACACGGAGTTTATCGGTAGCAAATAACAGTGTCGCAGATCCAAGAATTGTGAAGACGATGATGATTTCTAAAGACATAGAATTAACTACATAGGTCTACAGACATAGATCGAAAGTCATAGCTTAAAAAGACATAGCTTAAAAAGACATAGCTTATAAAGACATAGCTTAAAAAGCCATTGCTTAAAAAGCCATATTCGCTTACTGAAAGTTAATTTTCTCTACGATCCACTGGTTAATTATACTCGCATGATCATCCAACAAACAACAAAAAGCAACCTGATTTCATAAATTTATTGGGTTTTCTGGCAATGGTAAGAAGACTCAAACCAATCAACGTCAGCAGCAAGATTTTTCTGAGCGTAGTTGACATCCACCCGCTCCTGAGGTATCCTTCAAACCGACCGCCAGGTGGGCCCGGCGCGGCAGATCCCTTCGAACCGTGTCAGGTCCGAGAGGAAGCAGCACTAAGGAGGTCACTCTGGGTGCCGCCGGGGTTCCTACCCGGCGGTCATTTTTTAACAATCTTTTTCCATATAAATTTCTCTACGGTATAGAAGAACAGCCAATTCCTGAATATAATGAGCACAACATTAAAGGGATACCTGATAACACTGGCAGTAATCACCGCCCTGGTACTGACAGCCTTTGAAATCCATAAAACTATCGCAATCGTTATCAACAAACAGGTCTACACGACCACCTTGTGGGGATTTACCGTTGCTGACGCCTTGAAATCAGACATGATCCCTGTGTATGAAGGGGATGAGATCACACCCGAACTGGACCAGTTGATCAAAGAAAACCAGGTGATTGAAATTAAACGGGCTGCCTGGGTGATCATCGTCAAGAACAATGAAGAAAATACTCTGTGGACAACAGAAAGAAACCCAATCTCATTAATTAACGCTGCCGGGATTAACCTTCATCCTTCAGACATTGTCTATCTGAATGGTAAACGGATAGATTTGGACGAAACGCTGCCTTATATGCCCGTGACAACTCTCAAAGTAGAACCAGCAACCCAAGTCAGGTTTGAAGGAGAGGATGGTCTAATTTCGTTTTTCACACACGAGACGACCTTAATAGATGCGCTTTGGGATTCAGGGATAATGCTTTTTACCTCTGACATGCTTACGCCAGAACCTCAGACCTCTTTGACCGGAGAAGAAATCGTTGCTTCACTGGTACGGTCAAAAGAGATAACTATTTCCATGGGTGAAAAGATTTTTCAAACCCGTGTCCTAGGGGAAACCGTTGGGGATGCGTTAAATAATGCTGGTGTTTCAATCCAGGGGTTGGATTACAGCATCCCTACCGAAGAGGCACCTATTCCCGCTGATTGCCAGATTCGAGTTGTTAAAGTACGTGAGGAATATATCCTTGAAAAAGAATCCATTCCTTTTGGCATTGAATACATACCCTCACAAGAAATTGATCTAGATGACCAACAAGTGATCCAGACCGGCGAATACGGTATCCTTGCCAGGCGGGTCCGGGTTGTCTATGAAGATGACTTAGAAATCTCGCGAGCGATCGCTGAAACATGGACCGCAAAAGAACCGAAACCTCGCCAAGTCGGTTATGGCACGAAAGTTAACATCCAAACGCTAAACACGGCAGATGGTCCCATTCAGTATTACCGGGCAGTAGAGGCGTTTGCGACCTCTTATTCACCTTGCCGGATAGGTGTCTCTGGGAAATGCTCAAATAGAACCGCCAGTGGGGCAGAATTGAAGAAAGGCGTCATCGGTGTCGTCCGTTCCTGGTACAACTATATGAAGGGTGCCAGGGTCTATATTCCGGGTTACGGCTTTGGTACAATTCAAGATATCGGGGCAGGCTTCTCGGACAGGCACTGGGTAGACCTGGGCTATTCTGATGACGATTGGGTAAACTGGTCCCGTTACGTGACGGTTTACTTCCTGCTCCCTA
>CAZTJD010000047.1:27260-28486 GCA_964613985.1 uncultured Anaerolineales bacterium | reverse complement strand
GTTTGCGTCCCCGCTCCCCCTGCCCCTCGGGCTTGATTCGGGCGGGGAGGGGGTACGGGTAACGGGGGCTGTTGGGGGGAGGGTATATGTTGATGAGGGTATAAGCGTATCGGTTGGAGGAACAGCGGGTTCCGGTGTGTCTGACGGAGTAGAGGGTTCACCTTGCTGAGATGCCTGAGTATCTGTTAGTCCTGAATCAGCCAGGAGGGTCTCAGCAACAGAAGTTCGTAAAGCAAATTCGTCAATGGTCGCCGTTGGTTCATTTCTGGTGGGAAGATTGCAGGCTGTAAGGAGCGTTAATAAAACGAATAAAAGTAATAATGAAATAATCTTTTTCATGCTTCACTCCTTTACTTCCATGGATGGTGGTCTTTTACGAATAGTTTCCGCGCTGTGATACAAATTTCTTGACAGCTCCAACAACTATCATATACCAAACATGGGACTTTGGGAAGATAATCTGCGCTAAGCAGGATGTTTTTGCCTTGGTCAATGGGAGGATAAGGATATTGGTGAAAGAAACTCATATAGGTATTCATTCCCTAAAATTGACCGATCACCTGCCAAAAGCAAAAAATAACAAAATGATAGGTGTGAATTTTCTCCTTTCATTTGCAAGAATCGAAGAACATTCGTTTCACTTGACAAGGGGTGTATAATATTAATGAAACCCCATCGTAAATATGTGAACCGCATCATTAATTCATTATCAGTGTTTATATAAGCACAGATGGCAAACGCAATGAGTTTTCAATATCATCAGAGGGAATTCTTTACAATCTCTGTTATTTTTATTGGCAGAGAAAAATTTACTGGCAGATGGTTAAGCAATATGAATAACCGCTACAAGTCTTGATGTTTAGATTGTAGCGGTTTGTTTTTAAAGCAAGGTTGCCTTAGTTGCTTGCAAGAAAAGACTCTATGGAATAAGAAAGGAGGTGTCTGGCGAAAGAAGATTTTTGACCGAAATTTTCCTTATTTGTCGATAATATTCTTTGATTCATTAGTTGTGAGGAGGAACGCATGAATTCTCTCTTAGTATTGATATTAACTGCAATTGGTATCGGGGTAGGTTATGCAATCTATGCGAAAAATATTGATAAAAATATCATCAAACCTAATCCCGATAAGGCAACGCCAGCGAGGATGTATATGGATGGTGTAGATTTTACGCCTGCTAGCCGTAATGTACTCTTTGGATACCAATTCAAGTCTGTCGCTGCCCT
>CAZTJD010000047.1:0-27250 GCA_964613985.1 uncultured Anaerolineales bacterium | reverse complement strand
TTGCGCCACTAACGGGTCCAGTCATCGCTGTTCAATGGGGGTGGCTGCCTGCATTATTATGGATCATCCTTGGAGTATTCTTCATCGGATGGGTTCAGGATTATGGGGCAATGATTATGGGTGTGCGGCGTGATGGAGAAACTATGGGAGCTTTGAGTTATAAATTAATTTCTCCAAGAGCGCGCACAATACTGATGGTTTTCATTTATTTCTACCTGCTATTAATCATGGGTGCCTTCGGCAACGCTGTCGGCAAGACCCTCATGACCAAGCCAACAGTACCATTTGGTATGATTGCGCTTGTTGTAATGGGCGTTTTAGCCGGCCAGATGACCTATCGATGGAAGCAAGACATCATTTTAACTTCCATTGTCACGGTAATCCTGACGTTTGTGGGCATCTGGCTCGGTACAACAGGTCCAGTAGCTAATTTCTTTAGCGCCCTTTACGGGGGGGCTGAGTCACCACAATGGTTCTTGGGCAATACCCAAGCGCAGGTCCTGGGGACGATCTTGATGATCATCTTCTGCTACCTGGGTGCAGTTCTACCTATTTGGTCCTTTGCCCAACCGGTCAACTATGTTTCATTCTGGATCGTTACCCTGGGTATGATAGGAAGCATCCTGGGTCTTTTAATCTGGCGTCCAGGAATGGGTGACTTCCCAGTATTTACTGAATTCTCGACAGCTAGCGGCCCTTTGTGGCCAATGTTATTCGTTACGATAGCTTGTGGAGCGATCTCTGGATGGCACAGCCTGGTTTCTACTTCAGGTACAGCGCGCCAGCTTGAAAAAGAAACCGACGCACTTCCAGTTGGTGGTGGCGCAATGTTCATGGAAGCTGGTTTTGCTGTGGTTGCCTTCTTAACCGCTACAGTTGCTTTTGGTGGTTTCCAAGGCTACATGGATGCTGGTGGTCCAGGGGCTGCACTGGCAGTATTCGCCTCGGGATTTGCTGCTTTCTTAAGTCGCATTGGCATTCCTCAGGCCTTTGGCACGGCCTATGGTGCTGTCTTCTTGACCATTATGGCGATCACGATCATGCAACTGGTTGTACGCTTCATGAGGGTTGCCAGTGCTGAACTTGTAGGAAATCAGATCCCTATCATGAAAAACGTGCACGTAGGTACCATTGTCGCCTTAGTATTGACCTTATTGTTCGTCTGGATCATACCCTGGCTGGCAATCTGGGGGGCATTTGGTGCATCAAATCAATTGATGGCAGGATTAGCCTTGCTCTTGATTGCTCTGTGGTTAAAATCTGAAAGTAGGAAAAATGGCTGGGCACTCTATCCGGCGATCTTCATGATCATTACGGATATGGCTGCCTTGATTTATCTTGCATATGTAAATATCAGGAAACTTGCGACACCAGAGTTAACAACCCAGGCTTTTATTGCTGCCTTGCTACTGGCGATCATTGCTGTTGTATTGATCGTGTCAGCAGCAGTACTGATTTTTGACGGTTGGAAAGCTTTACGAGCTCCCAAAACCAAAGAGGCAACGGAAACAACTTAATCAATCATTCAGCGACATCGGATCAATAGACCTCTTGCCAAGATGATTGTGGAGGGTAGGATACTACCCTCCACCTTATTATTACTTAAAACAATTTCCTTTCTTTTTTCTATGCTCAAGTCAATTGAACTTGATATCCTTGCCTTGCTGCCAATTACCATTAAAAGTGTTCACATTGTGAATGCTACTACGAAGGATCAGGTATCGGACAATCGGTTGACGATCAAATGCTGAATGAATATCCTGCTGTACTTTATAAAGAGAAAAAGCAGATAAATGCTTTAGTGATAAAATTAACGAATAGATTTAAAAGAAATCTCTATCCATATGATTGATCTACAATCCTTTTAAGGGCATTTTGAAATCCCTATGTTTTCGGGTACGAAAATACCCGGCATTCATTGTAAATAATCGGGAAGTGGTTGTTGGATTGGATGAGGAGGTTGCAGATCGGGTTTTAAATTTGTGTTCCTCCGTGGAACAAACATGCTAAAAAACCTTATGAATTTCTTGAGTCCATGTTAAACAATCTAGTAAGTTTCGCCAGGAAAACATTGCGGGTACTTCGTGAAGTATTTTATGGGATGACCATATATGATTGGGTTCGGGAGTTAGAAAAAACCAGGAATGAACATAACCGGCTCTTTACATTAATTGTGTTTGGAGATTTGATCGGTGTCCCCATCTTACCCCCTTATTACAATCTACGATTGATACCCTACCTTGTGCCAGATTTTTTTGCCTGGCGCCGCAGTATGCTACGTGAACGCGATCTGACTGATCTTATTGACCAGGAGATCGGATGATACCATTAATTGCTGCAACTTTTCAAACTCACTTGAAGATAAGGGGGATACTCCCTTTGAAGGATTTATGTGCCATAAGCAGAATAGTTGCCATAATTAAGTAGAGGAGAGACAAATATGACTGAAGAAGAACGACAAAATTTACTACAGAAGCTGGGGAAATCAGCGGTTGAATTCATCTATGGGATGGCGGGACACGATATGACTCGCTTTGCATTAAAAACGCGAGGCTCCATGGAGCACCTCTTCATCTTGATTACCATGGGTGATCTGCTTGGTGTACCAATTTTGCCTCCTTATTATTCGCTAAGGTTACTTCCGTATGTCGTCCCCCAGATATCAACCTGGAAGCGACGCATGCTTCGTGAACGAGACCTGACTGACGCCCTGGCTTAGGAGGGAGATAACCCATGTCTTTAACAAAAATATTTGATGAATATCCAGAACGACGTTATATCATGTTCGGGGGAAAGGGAGGATTGGGAAAGACCACCTTTTCTGCGGCTACAGCTTATTACCTGGCTAAGCGTGGATACAAGGTTTTGGTTTTTTCGGTAGACCCACAAGCCTCACTTTCGGATATCTTCGAGCGGGATATCTTCGGACAAGGTGCGGTCGAGATTATGCCCAACCTGTATGCCCAAGAGATTGATGCAGATCACCATATCAAAGAGTATCAGGACGAAATCCGCCAGAAAATTTTTGATATGTATGGATTGGACGAGATACCGGAAGAGATTGAGAGTTATATTCAAGCCGCTGCTGCGGAACCGGCCATGGAAGAGAGCGCTATATTCGATCAGGTTGTTGATATCGTGGTGAAAGGTGAATTCGATTACTATATTTATGACCTGGTACCCCTTGGGCATGCTCTATACTATCTCAGCATGGCAAGCGTGTATGATGAGTGGATTGATAAAATCACAAAACTTCGCCAGGAAATGGAAGAATATAGCAAGGTGGCGTCGTTGATAAAACGAGATCGAGAAACCGAAGAGGACATGATCCTGAAAGAACTGCTCGATATCAAGTATCGTATCAATACCTCCTCTGGGATCCTGACCGATAAGGAAAAGACTGCATTTTTCTTTGTCATTATTCCTGAAGAGATGGCCTTGTTGGATACACAGAAAGCAGCGGGTTTATTTGCGAAATACCAGGTTCCTCTCAGCGGTTATGTTGTAAATAGGGTGATTCCCCCTGAACTAGGTCAGCAACATATTCCAGACTACTTGAAGCATCGCCTGGATATGCAGGAAGGGTATTTAAACCGTATTGATGGACTCTTCGGTAAAGAAGTACTGGCACGGATTCCGGAATTCGAACGTGATATTACCGGGCTAACCATGATTGGAAAGGTTGCCACAGCTATGTTCGGTTCATTGCCAGGTGATGAAGGAGCATTGTCATGATAAAAAAGTCAATGCATGCATATTTGTCAGAGAATCCCGGGTTGAAGTACACTTTTTTTGGAGGGAAAGGAGGGGTAGGAAAGACGGTTCTGGCGGGGGCGATGGCTTTAGGTTTTGCCAGGCAGGGTAGACAGACACTCCTGGCATCGACCAATCCTGTTCACAGCCTGACCAGTTTGCTTGATCAAGATGTTTTTGGAAAACCTACCCAGGTGGAGGGCATTCCCAACCTGATGGCGTATGAAATAGATACTCGGGAGACGATCGAAAGATCGAAGAATGAGATTCGAGAAAAGATCAACTGGTTTTTAAAATTCGCGGATATCAAGACCAAAGCTGATGAATTCGTTGAATCAGCGACTATGAACCCGGCGTTTGAAGAATCAGCCATGTTCGAGAACATGATCGACCTGATGTTTAAAGATGAGTATGAGGTCTATGTTTTCGATACAGCACCTACCGCGAATGCCCGTCGCTTACTAGGGATGTCTTCTGTATATTCGATGTGGGTTAACAAGATGCTTAAAAGCAGAGAGGAGGCCAGTTCGTTGCGCGAGATCCTCTCTTATAGCCGGAAGAAAGAGAAAGATCCCTTAATGGATTATTTACTTAACCTGCAGGACCGGATGAAAAACGCCAAGGTTTTGCTCACGGATCCAACTTTAACCTCTTTTTTCTTTGTTACCTTACCTGAAGCGCTTCCGATTGCTGTAATCACCCGCTTCATCAACTGGTTTGAGGAATTTGGTATCCCTGTTGGTGGTGTGGTAGTGAATATGTTGATCGATAAGGCGAGTGTAGATACAGAAGCTCCTCAATACGTAAAAAACCGCGTATCCATGCAGGATGAGTACATGGATAAAATCTGGGATATTTTTAATGGAAGTGTTCGCTCTCTGGTCCCCTTGTTTGAGACAGAAGTACGTGGAACCGATATGTTAAAGCGAACAGCGGATCATTTATTTGAGTAAAATCCTTACTTAACCGAAGAAAAACGCCCTGGAATTTAAACCTAACAGGGCGTTTCCGGATTCTGGAAATTAATCTCATGAACCAGCATTTAATAATCTTGACGATTGGTCTTTTTTATATCGTCCTCTTTGGCGGATTATCCCTACTTCGTCGGGAAGGTTTGTCCCTTCAATTTGCTTTTGAAGTCCTTAGCGTCACAGCTATCCTTGAAGCTTTTGCTTTAGCCACTAGGATCATGATTAATCCTATTTTATACCTGGTCATTATTTATCTGGTGACGATGCGGGTGAGGCTTTTGGTCGACCTCGCCAACCTGCTCTCTAATCGAGGCCGGCAGCGAGATGCCATTAATTTTCTTCAATTTGCATTAAAGCTGCTTCCGGATAAAAGCAGCCGCTTGGTAGTGTTTGTTAACATGGGAATCGTTCAACTGCGGAGGAAAAATCCTGAACAGGCACGGGAGTTATTCCAGCAAGTTCTGGAGGAAGCCAAAGATGGGGGATTAGGGATAAAATTCGAAGCAGCCTGTCGGTACAACCTCGCCATGGCTTTTCAGCGTCTTGGCAAAACACCTCAAGCTGTTCGAGAGTTCAACGAAACAATGGTGATATTTCCAAATTCAATTTACAGTCGAGCAGCAGAGAAGGCATTAGAGGCTCATAGGAAGGGACAGGATAAAAAAGAGCAGGGTGAATCCATTCAGGAGAGTCGATAAAACTTTTTTCTTTACTTACATCAGCACAGCTTCACATCTCCTGCAGCCAGGTGTATAAGGAAGAAAAGAAGTTTTCAGCAGGAGCCTCCCTCAGATCTGCCAGGCGGCATCTTAAGACGAAATGTGGCTCTTTGTGCCCCAGGGAAATTCTGATGATTGTGGATCCGTTTTGTTCAAGGAAATCCTCAATATGCTGTTTACCTTTCAGTTTTTTTCCTCCTCTAAAAGCGATTTGAAAGCCACTAGGCGCTTCGCTCGGTGAAAATGTTTTTTTCTGTTTGGAGCTAAAGATATTATGAAACTCACGATCGGTCGAGCGAGTAATTTCTAATTCCTGAGAGGGAGATTTTCGCAGTGAAGCTCTCAAGATCAATTCATCTCTTTTATGCCTCAGTATGTTGAAGATCCACAATGGCAGCAATTCGCGAGATTCCATCAAGACTGTAGCCTCCAGAGCCTTAAAAGGTTCATGGGTGTTGTCAACCTTAATTTGCGTTCCAGATCCAGCTGAACCTATCCAATGAACATCCGTTACTTCGCCAATATTATCCAAACCTTCGCGAAGCCACCGATAGATGCGAATCCCTCTTCGTCGGTTTAAGTATCCTACAATAACGTACCATACGATTAGAAAAATACTCAACCCGATGACGACCCATTGACCGGTATCAAGATTGGAAAAATCCACAGCGACCTCCTTGTAGCCCTAGTTTAGCGCAGGGATAGGAAAGTGTCAAAGAAAATAATGGATAGGAGTTGCTCAGTATGAAAATTGCAGTTTTTGGTTCAGGTGGAGTCGGGGGTTACTACGGCGGATTACTTGCAAAAGGGGGGCATGAGGTCATATTTATTGCTCGGGGCGAGCACTTAAAGGCGATTCGTGAAAATGGTCTTTGGGTGTACAGTGTCAACGGTGATTTTGGTATAAAACCTGCTCAGGCAACAGACGATCCTAAGGAAGTGGGACCTGTGGATTATGTCGTGGTAGCAGTGAAACATTACCACCTAAAGGATGTGGCAGCAAAGATAAAACCGCTGATTGGATTAAAAACGACTGTAGTGCCTTTATTGAATGGGGTAGATGCCCACGAAATCCTGATTGAGGCTCTTGGTCGTGCAGCAGTCGTGGCTGGATTGTGTAGCCTTGTATCCATGATAGATAGACCAGGTGTAATTTACCAGTTGAGCAAGCTTAATCGTGTTGCGGTTGGTGAATTGGATTGTAAAAAATCGATTCGGGTGGAGCAAATTGTGAATGCATGGCGGGATTGTGGTGCACAAGCGATACATGCTGATGATATCCAGGTGGAGATGTGGAATAAGTTTATCTTTATTGCACCTTTTGGAGGTGTATCTGCACTAGCGCGGGCAAATGCTGGAGAGATTCTGGCATGCAAGCCAACCCGTACCCTCTACCGGGATGCGATCGACGAGGCAGCTACTTTGGGACGGGCGTTAAAAGTCAATCTGGACACAGATATCGTCGAAAAGACCATGGTGTTTACGGAGAATTTTGAACCCACGACAACCTCTTCGATGCAGAGAGATGTTGCGGAAGGCAAATTGTTCGAACTGGAAGCATTCAGTGGAAAAATCGTGCGGTTAGGGGAAGATTTGGGGATTCCCACTCCGGTGCATAACGCGATCTATGCCCTTCTGAAACCCATTCTGGTGCGAGCTATGAACGCAAAATAACCTGGATAATTCACCTATAGCTTCGCATTGAATATCCTAGAAAGGACCTGGCGGGGAGAATGATTCTTCGATTGGTACAGTGAGATTTACGATAGCTTCAAACTCCTATCGAAGCGTGTAATTTCTTCCATCAAAACTATTCCTCCTTTCAAGACAAACCACTGGGTAAATACTGATTTGACTTGAAGCTTTGGTAGGAGGTCATTCCAGGGAGAGGAATTTCCACTGGTTTCATGGATCAAGATCGGGGTTGCTCTTCACCAAGATACTGGAAGTTTTTTGTGTATAGAATTTGTCTCATCTGGATGTGATAAAATCATAACCATAATGGATGGAAAGAAATCAATAGAGCTTGCGAATATTTTTAAGACTTATCCTGAAATTTTGGCAGTTTTTTTTTGGATCTCGTGCTTCAAGTAAAACGCACTCAAGGAGCGACCTTGACCTTGCAGTTCTACCTAGAGATGATCAAGCTCGGACTAGAAAACTTGACATCCTGGCGGATCTCGTTCGACAGGGATTTGATGATGTAGATCTAGTGTTCCTGGATACAGATGATATTGTATTACGGTATGAAGCGATCAAGTACAACCAGCTGGTTTACCAGGCAGACGATTTCGATCGTGGAAGTACCTATTCCCTGATCGTGCGCCAATACCTTGATTTTCTACCTTATTTAAAGATGCAGCGAGATGCTTATAAGCAGAGGATATTGTATGATCAATAAGGAAATTGTTCGAAAACGATTGGGTCGACTAGACGAATATCTGATTATCCTGGAAAAATTAAAAAAATATACCTGGGAGGATTTTATTAATGATCCTGAGCATTATGGTAGTGCTGATCGTTTCTTACACCTAGCGATTGAAGCTGTCAACGATATAGGAAGCCATATCATCGCGGATGAAGCACTTGGAATAGTCGATGCCTATCGAGATATCCCTGTTATCCTCTATGAGTAAAGGATCATTGAGACGACAATCATGGAAAAATGGATCCGTATGATCGGATTTAGAAATACACTCGTTCACGATTATATCGAAATCGACCGAAAGATCGTTTATGATTTGCTTCAAAGCAGTTTGGGGGATTTATCTGAATTAAGACATGTTTTTGCACATTACTTGTAGGAAAAGAAATTTTTACACGTAGGCGTGATTCCTAAATCTCGTGACTCGGAATACTTTTTTTGGCTGTTCACTTAGGTATTCTTCTAGCAAAGTCCCCCTTATTATATAAGCACTTCTAATTATTTATCCATAATTACAACGCTTTGTCCAGTGCTAAGATAAAGGGGATTTGAAAAGTTTGCAAATAAGTTGAAAACTGCTACAATGATATGCATAATTATGAATCTAAATGCTTTTTCCCCTCACCCCTGACCTCTCACTAACTGGGGGAAGGGAATAAAAGGAAGAAACTTGCGGAGGTATTAGATGATAGTCCAGCGGAACTACGTAAGGGTTAAACCAGGGTGCAGCGAGGCGCTGTTTGATTTTTTAAAGGCGTCCCGCGCTCATATGAAGAACCCCAAGAATATGCGCATCCTCAGACCGAAGATTGGTCCTTCCCATAACACCATTGTCTACGAAATAGCCAGCAAAAACCTGGAAGAGAATCAGCAGGAATGGCTGGAATGGCTGAACCGGCCAGGGGCTCCAGCCCTCTTGGAACGGTGGGACCAATTGGTGGAAGACTGGTCGGACGAGTTCTGGGAGGTTGAAATTTAGTAGAGCAGGTATCCCTACACGTGATTGTGAAAGCCGAAGCATTCCTTTTGATCTGATCCGGAGCTTGCTTCAAATCATTCGCAATGAAAATTATCAAGTTTCTTAAACGTATAAAGTAGAGTCCCGCGTTCGAGTCCAGAAATCCTTTATTTGAATATGTTCCGTTCAGGATGACAAATCTAAGGCCCATGTTTGTTAATCTAACAGAGTAAACCGTGTAGGATAGGAGCAAGAATGGATAAAAAGTTGGTTATTATCTGTCTTTTTGGATGGATTTTATTACCCATCCTGGTTAGTTGTAAATCTTCAAATATAAAGTTTGTTTCCAGAAATCCCAAAGTCACCGAATCGAGTGGGATCGTTAATGGTGAGCGGATCTATTTCACAGGCACCAGTCATATACGAAGCTATATCCGTTACAGTGGTGGTCCGGATTTTGGAGGGATGATGATGGGCAGCTTACTGACCTGTGCATCCTGTCATGGTCCTATGGGTCTGGGCGGAGAACATAATATGCCTATGCAGGTGATGCATGCACCAAATATCACCTACCAGGGGCTCCAGGAGGAAATGGAAGAGCACCAGGACGGGGAGGCCAAGAAGGAGAAGCATATTACGAATATACCATCGAAGAATTCCGGATGGCTGTGGTCGAAGGGCTCTATCCAGATGGCCAACCACTCAGCGACGAGATGCCACGCTTCCAGATGGCGGAGAATGACCTGCAGGATTTATTTGATTTCCTTAAATCGCTGTCGGAATAAAACTGGGCTAAAAATAACCAGGATATTTCCCTGAAATACTTGAAGACGATCTCCCGTGTTTTCGTCATTCAATTATTCCTGATAGCCATTGTCTATCTTGGGCTAGGTTTTGGATTCCATATCAAATAGGAGCGGGAGTTAGCAGCCTGGTGTGAGATTCAAATGGCTCAAGGAGCGTTTGTGGAGTCAGAAGTATTTACAGGTTTTTTGGGGGTGTTTTTTGATCGTTCTTATATCACCCCAAGCAATTCAACAGGTTGGACGACAGGAACAAGCCCAGTAGGATAATCTTTCGGATTTCGAGTGGCAAGATAATCGGCATGGCAATGTACCGCAATTATCATCGGCAGGATTATCGTACTTCAGGAGCATGAACCAGTCCCAAAAATCATCGAATTCATTCGATGGCTGAAACACATAACGCGCTGAAGCGCGTTGGAGACGAAAATGCCAAAAAAAGAATCAATGATGCCCGATTGTTTTCGAAAGTCTATCTGTGAATACCGAACCCGTTTCACCGAGGTTTACCTTTCCGCACGCAATCTTACTGCAAATAACCCAGCCATTTATGTTGGTATTCAATCATGGTATCTAGCATCTCCTCCACCCCTTGGTACCTGATGACTACCGGGTCGACCAATAACGCCTGCAAAGCTGCCCTTCGTGACTTCTTGAGGATAGCTTCTGCGGTAAGGTCATGTACTGCGACCTGGTTCATCAGCAAGCCGAGGAAGCCGCTGGGCAGCCGCCCCATGGGGATGCCATGCACCCCGTCCTTATCAACCATGGCAGGGACCTCTACCGCAATCCAATCCGGTAGGTCGATCAGTAAGCCGTTATTGGGGATGTTGACCGCTGCTTCCTCGTAGCCGGAATCCGTCAAGATGCCCTCGATGATTGGCACAATCTTCTCGTTAAGCTTCAGTTCAATCTTGGGCTCAACCTGTGACAGGTGTTCTTTATAGAAACGGTAAAAATCAAGGATGCCCTTGTGGTCGGAGATGTCATATGCCCACTGGATGTATTCAGCGAAGTGGCTGTCGGTCGTGATAGGAAGCAGGCCAAATTTCTCCAGGATGACCTGGAAGAGGCGGCGTTCAGACCATGCTTCGGTCTTCAGTGTGCTGAAATCCTCCGGTTTCTCAGGCCAGTTCCCGGTCTCTTTGAAATACTTGTAGACTGTATCCATAGAGGGCATGTTGCCGAAGAAAAGCGGAGCCAGTTTGCGGATATCAGGATAAGCATCCTCCCCTGTTTCGACATAATCCGCACTCAACACGGCACTGAAGTGGTTCAATCCGGCAGCACGAACTTTTAACTTTTCATAGGAAATGCCCAGAATCAGGGGCAGGTAAAGCGCTAGGGAGTTGATCTCGTGACACAGGCCGATCAGCTTCAGGTCGGGGAAGGCCCGGTGGACCGTGGTGCAGATGCGGCTCATTGGATTGCTGAAGTTGAAAACCGTGGCCTCGGGACAGATCTTCATGATATCGGCGCAGATTTCCAGGATGGGTGGGGTGATGCGCAGGGAGTGGAATAATCCCCCCGGCCCACCGTTCTCACCATATACCTGGGGGATGCCATACTGCTGTGGGATGCGCCAATCCTGTTCCCATAGTTCGAAGCGGTTTCCCACCTCGATGGAGATGACCAGGTAATCGGCGCCTTCAAAAGCTTCGGCACGATTCGTGGTGGCAGTGATCTGGAAGGGTAGCGCCTTTTCCTCGATGAAGGCTTTACCGGTTTTCTCTACGACTGCTAGAGTGTTGGGGTTGATATCGTGTAGGACGATGGTGCTGCCCTGCAAAACTTCACTCTGCAGCACATCGCCGATGGTGCCATAGCCGAACTGGGCGCTGCCAGCACCGATAAGTACGATTCGTTTTTCCATGTGTGGTTGCTCCTATTGATTGTGATATGTAATATATATCTCGCATAAATATATAAAGCTCAAATATTTTGTGAGTAGTATTTTACCTCATACCAAAGAAGTGATTATACCGTCTCGCACCTGTTTACGGCTAAATTTGCCTGGACCTTGTTACAGGTAATGAACTGCTTGAATTCAATGCGCTCCTCAATGCTGTAGTCTTGACCATTTCTTGCACGAAGACAACTGCCGTGACCATACCTCCATTAGCGAATAGGAGATTTTGGAGCATGCCTGAAGCCTAAGACCCAAACAGGACGCCGACCAGTTCGGAGGCTTTCTTCCATGCTGCCAGAGTGAAGTGATCCTTGAGGTCATTTTCCATTCCGGGGGGAGATCCTGTCATAGGAGATCTGCCAGCTGCTGTGGATGTCATCATACATAAGGGTGATCAGGAGTTGGTACGATTTTTCCAATTAACTATCAAGCCGAGCTTTCTTCCTGCACACTCCTGAACAAATCCACTGCGCAAAATCGCATTTCATCCTAGATGGAATACTCCAGCTTAACGATCTAATTGCTGTCCTCGACGAAGCAGTTTCTCAGGGATGAAGCAAAGCGGCGTGACGGATCTCTACCTAGTATAAATTACAACCCGGTCCGATCACTCAGTACCCAAATAATTAAATTCATGGTGGGAAGAACCCTGGAGAGTCGCTGGGTTGGATTTCTATACAGTGGATAAGAAGTGTAAAGCGCGGTCCCAGATATCATTAATTTCATTAGCACCCTTTTGGTCCAGCCTGAATTTTAAAATAACATTCATCCTGTCATCCAAAGTGAGCACATTCAAAGCAATCCCACCTCCCGGAACCAGGGGTGGCAAAGGAATCAAGTTTTTAAGGCGATAAGGCATATTTAACTCAGGCAGATTGATCTTACCGATATTGCTGACATCCAGGCCACCAGACAATTCTCCCATCCTGACAAAACCAGAAAATAGTCTAAGCTGGCGTTCCCATCGATCGGTACACAAGGATGCAAGCAGACCATCAGTAATTTTAGGCTTAAGTTCTCCCAATGCCAGGGGCCAGAGAATCCTGGAGCGGTCTTTTAGCATCTTATGGATTCGAGCATGAATTTCGTGTGCCAGCTCCCAAACTGTTATGCCAGGTTTTGGACACAGTTTCATGTCAATATTTGAAGCATACATGCCTACAACTCGGCCTGGAGGTTGGATCATTTGATCGCGGATGTTCACTGCAACCGTTACATTGTTGCTAGTTGACCTAGGTGAAGAACAGATTCCGGTCTGACTCAAGAAAATAGCTGCTATGAGTGCGCTTGTGACAGACACGCCCTGTTGCTTGCATCGAGCGACCAGGTTAGATGTCTTTCCTGGAGACAATTCATATGCCAACAAGCCGGTCTGTCGTCGGCCCCAATAGAACTGATTCACTGCCTCGAAATCCTGCTGACCCATTCTTGGGTGTTTTTTTAACCATAGAAAGTTGACCGCCTTGATAAAAGATCTGAGAAGGAGGTTATCACTCCAGGAATGGCGTACAGACTGCCAGGTGGTAGGGGGAGGGGGGGAAGGACATGTCACGGTTCGGCCAGGGTCATTCAAGAGGGTAATGGTGTCAGAAATTACCTGGGTCATCGAATTGCCATCACAAATTACATGCGGGGTGATCACAACGATATCAGAGCATGCCTCTCCTCTAAGCAGGAAGAAGCGTGCCAGTGGACCTCGGTCGAACGCGAAGGGAATCCGCTCTTGTTCCAGGAAGATGTTTATCCAATCTTCCTCTTTTACCCTGAGCCGAACCTCAAGCGGAAACCCACCTACACCCTCCGTGGTCAGCCAGGCGCTTCCATCCTGTTCCATGCGTATTCGGCAGGCGAGAGGGGGATGGAGTACCTGCAACTTTCGTAGGACTTCCTCCAGATGTCTGACCGATATATCTCCCTGAATGCGTGCTACCATCCCAACTGCATGGAAGGGTGCCCACAAGCTGCCTCGTGAATAACCAATTTTCTGTTCGTATTCTTCAGGAAAAAGATCCATTATTTTTCTCTATATACAAAATCAACGGATATAGGTGGTGAGTAGTCCATGACCACCATAAAAACATTGTCTTGTGTCGATGGGGCATTATCTTCAGTCAGGAATTGCCGAATAGGTGTAAGGATCAATTGAGGGTGGTTGATACATTATAGTCTGTTTTCTCTGTACACCACAAAGCAAAAATACCAAAAGAGATTCCTACTTGTGGGTAGATGTGTTTCGAGTGAGGTCGCAGGATACACAAAGTGATATCGGCCGATGGCATTTTGATGGCAGAGGCTTTGGGAAGGAAAAAAGGAAGTACCCTGCCATGGTTTACCATGTCTATCTTTAGGTTGGTTGCCATCAGAATACCGAGGTAAGCGATGATAGTCAAATCCAGATAACTTGAGTCAGTCGATAAAGGTTACATCTTTATTATAAAAAAGAACATATGTGCTATAATGTTACTTGCGAGTGAAATGCAAATCTGGTTTCTTTGAGTGAAATAACGGTGACGACAAACCCTATAAAAATCCTTTTCTTCGCAGACACCCACCTGGGTTTTGACCTTCCACTTCAACCGCGCATCCAAAGGCGCCGGCGTGGAGATGACTTCTTCGCCAATTATCACCATATTCTCACAGTCGCTCAAGCCGAAAAAGTGGACCTGGTGATCCATGGGGGCGATTTGTTTTTCCGAAGTAAACTCTCCCCTTGGATCGTTGATAAAACCTTCAATCCCCTGGTAGATGTCGCTAACGCAGGCATCCCAATCTACCTGGTACCCGGCAACCACGAACGGTCAAAGTTGCCCGGTCACCTCTGGTTGGCACACAGCAATATCCATGTCTTCGATAAACCTAAAACATTTCACCATGAGGTCGGTGGGTTTACCATTGCCTTGTCCGGTTTCCCTTTTACTCGTAAAGTTAAAACCCGATTCCACACACTCCTTGCGCAAACCAGCTACAAGGAGAACAATGCTGGTATCCGATTTCTTTGCCTTCACCAGACTTTTGAAGGGGCAAAAGTGGGTCCAGGTGATTTCACCTTCAGGACGGGAGTGGACAATATCCCTGGCTCAGAGATCCCGGAAGGATTTTCTGCGGTCCTCTCAGGTCACATCCACCGCGGCCAGACTTTGACACATACGCTTGCCCAGCTGCCTCTATCAGCCCCAGTGATATACCCCGGATCAATCGAACGCACCTCTTTCGCGGAACGGTTTGAAGAGAAGCATTACGTTCTGATAAAAATTTTTCCCTCTGTCCGGAAACCACAGCTGGTGATTGAGTTTCACCCCCTTCCAACCCGACCTATGGTAAAAATTAAAATCCCAACCCAAAATAACGACTTCGAGGGGGTTAAGATCCTTATTCAAAAAAGAATATGCACCCTGGCGCCAGATTCCATCGTCAGGATCCAGCTCACCGGACCGAAGGTTTTCGAATTTACGCGTTTACTCTCCGCTATTATGCTTCGATCTCTTGCCCCTCCAACCATGAATATTTCCCTGGTTAATGTATGGCGGAATTCTAAAGAGATACACGGTCAGTAAAATAACAAGGTTGTACTTAGAAGTCCATAAAGGACGATGGATAATGACTCTTGGATTCATTGTTGCGCTAAAAAGGTCTTAAGAGAAGTATCTTTCGTCACTTTGAGCTTCTTTTCTAGATTGATTTAACCCCAAAACCTTTTGAATTACAGAAACTTGACTCAAATATTAGGTGAATATCTGGTCGGGCTCGTTCTACATGTCATTTTTTCCTACACTACTCACAAAAGAATATCTGTTGGTTGTAAGTCTCGTTGATAAAACATTTCTCTCGAAATTCATTTATACTTGTACTATGATTGAAAAGCGAATCACCCAAATCGAACATCCTCCTGGATTTATTGATCTGGGGTCAGGCAACCCTGATCCAGGTTTATTCCCGTTAGGGTTGTTACAAAGCGCAGCTGAAAGGTATTTTTCTACCAGTGACCCACTCACACTGCAATACGGAGCAGAACAGGGCAATGGTAATTTTTTAACCGCTTTATCAGACTTTCTAACATCAGCCACCAGATCATTTGTGGATCCTCATTCCCTCTTCACTACGACAGGTGCCTCATCAGCCCTTGACCTGCTCTGCACCCTAAATACTCGCTCCGGAGATGTGATATTGGTTGAAGAACCAACCTATTTTTTGGCATTGAGGATCTTTGCAGATCATGGATTGAAGGTAGTTCCAATCCCAATGGATGAGTACGGTTTACAGGTAGACCTGGTAGATGATATGGCAGAGAGGTACAAAGCTAAATTTATCTATACAATCCCCACCTTTCATAATCCCAGCAGTTGGACACTTTCTCAATCACGAAGAGATAGTTTAGTCCGGTTGGCACAAAAGCATAATTTACTAATCATTGCTGATGAGGTTTACCATTTCTTAGCTTACACGCAGACCCCGCCGCAGCCTTTTGCCAGTTTTTCCAAGGATGTTGAGCAGGTTGTTTCCATAAATTCTTTTTCAAAGATACTGGCTCCAGGATTGCGGCTGGGATGGATCCAGGCCCACGCTACTATGATCAAGCAGCTGGCGGGGTGTGGATTATTAGACAGTGGTGGTGGAATGAATCCATTTACTGCTGCGATTATGTATTATTTAATCGACTCTGGTGATTTAACCCGAAATATCACTAACCTGCGAAAGGTTTATCTGAAGCGACTAAGCGCGATGACTACTGTCCTGGATCAGTATCTCCCTGAAGCTGAATACAGCGTGCCACGCGGTGGTTTTTTTACCTGGGTTCGCTTCCCAGAGAAAAATACAACCTTGCTGCGTCATCAAGCACAGCGCTTTAATATTGACATCCGTCCAGGGGAATTATTCTCCATTCAAAACGGATTGAAAGAATATCTCCGGTTAAGTTTTAGCTATTACAGTCCAAGTGCGATTGAAAAAGGGATTATGGAGTTAGCAAAATGTTTAGGGGCGTAAACGAAATTGTCCTGACTTTTTATTCACTTCTTTATTGAAATGGATTGATAAGTTTGACACTTTCAAAAATCTGTCCGGGATTCAAATCCTCAGACCAGAGCAGGTTGCATCCAAGCTGTAAAGCACTTTGAAGGATCATCGCATCCCAAAAAGAGAGATGATAACGTAATTGAATATCAATCGCATTGATTACATCATCGACCTGTGGTTCGTGAACATTCCAGTACTGTAAATCGCGAATAATCTCTATTGCGGTTGTATTGTCCATCGGAGTGGGGACCTTTTGGGTTACAGTAACATAGAATTCCTGCATCACTTGAATACTTAAACAACCTGTTTTGTTCTCCCATAGTTCCATTATCAGGTTTTTTGCTATTGTATTCTTGATGCCTGCAGAAGTATCATGCGCATACACTAGAATGTTTGTATCGATGAAAATTTTATCTGGCATGGAGTTCGTCCCGTGACCAGTCTATTGAGCCATTGGTGCCAAGGTCAGTTTCTTGCTGGAGCAAATGGGAATATTTTTGATTTGCAGTCTGATATCCTTCATCAATAGCAACAATATCTTCCAACAGGTTGGTCATCAATGCGGATACCGATGTTCTTTGCTTAACAGCCAAAATCTTTACTTTCTGCAGGATATCTTTACGGATTGATAAGGTAATATTTTGTTTTTCCATAATAATCTCCACGTGTTTAAGTGTATCACATAATTTCGTGTAAGGATAGTAACTAAAAAATCAATCGTTTGCGCCAGGATATCCGGCGGCTAATAGATTTTCACGAATAAGCCTCAAGCAAGCATGGACAGCGCCTGGGCGACCAGCGTGGTACGCTGGGGACGCAGCAAGCCATTCACTGCGATTGGATTCCCTTTCAACACCCTAGATTCAGCCAGTTGGTCGACACCTTTTGTATATTCGAGACCGCTTATTGGAAGTTGCGTGGAAATTCGAACTGTGGATTTTGGCTGTGGATCCCAGACAAAGAGAGCAGTTTTTTCCAGGGTGGGTAGGATCGTTCCGGAACGATGTCTCCTTTTAGGTGTTATAATCCTCATATAGAGGTTGTCTAGAACTGGGAAGTTGAAACGCAATCCTCATAGAACAGATGGCACTTTAATCCAGTTTATTCATTGGAGTTTCCGATGACAGACAAGATTGAAATCGTACCAGTAGAATCTAGGCAAGATTTGCGCACCTTTGTCCGTTTCCCTTGGAAAATCTACCAGGATGATCCAAACTGGGTTCCCCCCTTAATTTCAGACCGTCTCAAACAGCTTGATCCCGCGAATAATGCTTATCTTACAGAAGATCATTACGCCCTGTATCTGGCTAAGCGAGGGCGGGAGTCGGTAGGGACGATTGCCGCTTTTATCGACCAGTCCAGTGTCGACCATCTTGAGGTGGAGATGGGCGGATTCGGTTTTTTCGAAGTGGTGGAAGACTATCAAGCAGCGGTACAGTTGCTGCAGGCTGCCTGTGAGAAAGTACAGAGTTGGGGTATGAAAGGGATCCGCGGCCCAACCAATTTCGGTATCCACAATGATCCTGGCTTCTTGATTGAGGGCGAGGATTGTCCGCCGGCTTCCCTGGAGGCACACACGCCCCCTTATTATCACCAATTCGTGGAACGATATGGGATGGAGAAATATCGCGATCTCTACGCCTGGAGAGCTAATCTCGCCAGCCTGGGTCCGAACATGGAGAACATGCCGGAAAAGATTCTGCAGGTTTTTGAGACCATCTCAAAGCGCGGCGGTGTAGCGGTACGTAAACTCAACCTGAAGGCGTGGGACCAGGAGGTCAGGCTGGTCCACGAGTTGTTTAATGATACTTTGGAAGAGCTGCCGGAGCATGTGCCGATGAGCCTGGAAGCTTTCCAGGGTTTTGCAGCCCAGATGAGGCCGCTGCTGGACCCTGACCTGGTCCTGTTCGCCGAAGTGAATGGGAACGCGATTGGATTTATTGTCGCCATCCCTGACCCAAACCAGCTGCTCCATAAGCTCAATGGTCGCTTGTTCCCCCTGGGGTGGTTAAAAATGTTGTGGCACCGCCGGCTTATCGATCAAGTCACATTCAAGCTGTTCGGGGTCAGGAAGGAATACCGGCGGCGGGGGATCGATACGCTGCTTTATTTCGAAGCGATCAAGGCTGCGAGGGAGAAAGGATATAAGTGGTTGGATGGCTCGACGACCTCCGAGTTCAATCCAACTGTTGTGCGGATGGTAGAACGGCTTGGCGCAGAACGTTACAAGTTGTTCCGCCTCTACCAAAAGACCTTCTAGCATCTTTTCATAGAGGACCCACTTATGGCAAAACGACCAGAAACCACGGACAACATGACCATCACCGAAGCTTATCGTGGCGTTGCGGCATGGCGGGACAGGCATACAGCGATCATCACCCCGGATGAGCGGATCAGCTACAACCAACTCTCCCAGTGCATCTCTGCCGTCGCTGCGAACATGCGCTGTTTTGGCCTTAGCAAGGGGGACCGCCTGGTCACGTTGCTGTGGTCTCAACCCGAGTTCGTCTACCTTTTCTTTGCTGCAGCAGAATTGGGCGTTGTGTTGTTCCCGCTGCCACCGAGAATGCGTCATAGCCAGCTTGAAAGCTACCTGGAAGAGATCCAACCCTCAGTTGTCGTTGTCTCTGAAGATATCGAGATTCCCCAGGGGATGGAGTGTCTCAACCGCATGCAGGAAAAGATTCCCGATCTTCGTCAGATCCTGATCGTTGGTGACGGCGTCTCTCCGGAAGCTGATTTTAAGCGCTGGTTGGAATTTCCTTCCAGCATTGAGCCAGCCAAGCAGCAGATTGATCCCAAAGACATGCTCATCGTGCTCTTTACCTCTGGGACGACGGGTAAGCCCAAAGGCATCATGCACAGCCATCGCGGGCTGATCAAGCCGGTCGTGGCGAGCATCAGGTTGCGTCAGATGTGGATGGATTTCTTCCCGACCTTTCGGAAAGTTAGGCGTTGGATCAAGGTCCTGATGCGCTATGGTTTGCGATTGGTGAACACCGTCGGCAGGCAACAGGTGTTCCTGTCTACCATGAGCATGCACCTGGTTTCGGGGGTGGAATCGATGCTCCAGGCCTTACTGATGGGGGACGTGTTGGTGATGATTCCCCGCTTCCATCCCGTTCGTTACCTGGAAACCATCGAGCGGGAACGGGTTACCGTATTGATTGGCATGCCCCTGGCTTTCCGGGCGATACTCAGCGTCAAGGATTTCGATCGTTACCGCAGCTCTTCTTTGATCATTTGTGGTATGGGTTCAGCGCCTTGCCCACCTGAGCTTGCCCGAGAAATCCGAAAGCGCTTCCATTGTGCTGTCCATATCGGGTTCGGATTGACCGAAACAGGTGGTGGGATCGCATCCACAGAGCTGGAGGACAGCGAGGACCTGCAGGCGGAAACGGTGGGACAGCCAATGCCCGGGATGGAAGTACGCATTGTCGATGAAGCGCACCAACCTTTGCCCTCAGGTTCAGTGGGTGAGTTAGCCTGTCGCAGCGATTCACTCATGATGGGCATTTTTGGCGGGGATGGCAGCAAGGATGCCAGCGTGGATGACCAGGGATGGTTCTATACTGGCGACCTGGCTACAATGGACGAAAATGGCTACATCCGCATTGTCGGTCGCAAGAAGGACCTGATTATCCGAGGTGGGCAGAATATCTATCCAGCAAGGATCGAGAACCTGCTTGCTGAAATGGATGAAGTCTTTGAAGCCACTGTTGTTGGGATCCCCGATGCTATGATTGGAGAAAGTGTTTGTGTTTTCGTGATCCCCGAAGAAGGAACTCACCTGGACGAGCAGAAGGTATTGGATACTTGCCGAGCCAACCTAGAAATCTATGAAGTCCCACAACGTGTGATCTTCGTGAAAGATTTTCCCCGAAGTGCCACAGGGAAACCTAAGAAATCGAGATTACGGGAGATGATCCTGGAGGAGGTAGAGCATCATGGAGAATAATCAGACAACACCCCTCTCGTTCGAACGATTTCAGTCCTTGCTGGCTGAGGAATTGATGCTGCCGAAGGAGCAGTTATCCAAGGATGCTTCCCTGGTCGACGATCTACAGGTAGATTCGCTGGCGATGGTGTCCTTGATGCTGCGATTTGAAGATGAGGGCATCCTTATCCCCATCGAACAGGCCTGGGATATGCAGACCATCGGGGACGTTTACCAGGCGTACGTAGAGCAGGTGGAAAGCAAACCATAGGACAGGCTCGAACCAGCCTCCCTTTTTCCGTTGCATTGTTCCATGTTGGACCTCTATGAGGTTTTCGAAATTGACAGGTCCACCAGCTCCGTCTATTAATTCTGGATAGTCGGCATTGTGAATGGCGTCGGAGAAGGCGCCACGGGGAAGGGTGTAGCCACGGGCAAGCTGGGTGAGGGCGGCGAGAGAATCGTAGAGGGAAATTTCGACCCGGCGTTGGGTGCGTCCCTTTAAGTTACGACGCTCATCAAAGACGAGGTACTTGACCTGGTCAATTGCGCCCGGCGAATGGCTTTGACCAGGTCGATCTTGACTTTACCGTCGGGGATCTCGGTGACGAAATCGGACATGGAGCCGCGGGCGTGGCGAGAAAGACGGAGAAGGACTTCATTAGCAGGCATCGCCCATTGATCAAGGACATGGTTGATGCGGCGGCTTATGGCTGGATTGGCGAGGTTCTTCCTACCCACAGAGGCAAGGGTGGCAGGAGGTCTTCGGAGATTTTTCCACGATACACCCCAGTCATAGCGGCTTCCACAACGTCCGCCTTCCGCACGCGAATGAATTGCGTGCTACCTTATCAAAAGCACGTTGAAACGTGCTGCATCTAAACATCGACCTGTTTTCTCCTCTTATGCAGTTTGACGCTATTCCCAGATTGCCGTAAGTAAACGCCATTATCTTGTGTTGCATCCACCGCTCACACCGACATCCACAGCGACCGCCTACCGCACGCGAATGAATTGCGTGCTACCTCGACGAAAGCACGTTGAAACGTGCTGCGCCAATAGATTCTCACAGGAAGCAGCCTTATGTTTGGGAACCCGCAGTGTATCCAACGATACACGCTACGCTAATCCAACCCATTCACAAACCCATAACCGGTTGAGAATTCATTTATCAATTTTGTCAATTTTTCGGGGTATTTTCCAGAGTGGGAGGGGAAAAATTGACTTCCTTAAACACTGTAAAAGAAGACGATTTAAACACGAAATTTGATCGCCTCGGGGACTCGAATCAAGGTGTTTAGTCGTCAAAAATTATATTATTTTATATATCAGGGAAGGATGGATGAGAGGTTCGGAGCCGATCGGTTAAGGTGCGGATGGACTTGTTTTTTCTGATTGCCAGACATCGCAGGTTTGGAGAACACCATTCGGCATGGCAGTTTGAAAAAGCGCCAAACTGCATCGCAGGCTTGGAGAATAAAGATTGGTGGGGGAGGATGATGATGGGAACCATTGAACCATTTTCATTCCGGTAACTGGAGCGCTTGAACAGCTGTTTAGGATCGCGTCAAGCTGTTCGAGATGCTGGCTGACTTGACTAATGAAGACGGTACTCTGGCTGAGTTTCAAGACCTTGAACATCTTTCCGATTGGGTGGTAGGTGATCCTGAAGATGAACCAATGATTGTTCCACCCACAGGAGAGAAATTGCTCGATAACGAATCTCGCGAGAAGCTTCCCCCATTGTGTAGCGGTGAAGAGAAAGGACTGGATGCGTTAGCTCACGTAAAATTCTTCACTCAGGATAGTTTCTGAAGTTGGTTCGCCAGCGAGTTCGATGAAAATGATCTCTTTTTTGGATTGGTAGTGGGCTTAGAAATTGAACTGGGATACTTTTCTTTGAAGGAATTGCGATCAGTCAAGGGACCAATGGGGTTGCCTATCGATGGAAACTTGTATTACCAACCCAAAACGTTGAGAGAGCTTAAAGAAAAGCACGAGCAAGAGGGATTCGAAAAAGGATAATCACAAGTTGGAGACCTCGTGATTTTCCTGATAAAATTTCTTCCCGTCCATTCCATACCACAACTGGTATTGACAAATGCTCTTCATGATGCTATAGTCAACGTTATGTAATATTATGTATAAATCTGTAACATTACATCTGCCAACCATAACCAGGAGTATCAGTGAAATGGTCACCAAAGCAATAATTACAGCAACCGAATTGAACCGGGCGGCTGGAAAAATCCTGAGACGGGTCGTTATTGGTAAAGAACACTTGATCGTCGAGCGCGATGGTTACCCGGTGGCAGTGATGGTTTCCTATCCGGAATACGAACAAATGATGCGAGAACGCGCCACAACCACCCATCGGGGATTGGTGCAAACACTTGGCGAGGAGGCTGAACGTCGCGGCATCACCGAAGAGCAGTTGATGGCTGAGCTTGAAGAAACCAGGAAAGCGGTCTACCAGGAAACCTATGGCGAGACGGCAACTGGTTAGCGAGGACAAAGACCTGACCACTAACGACGCGACGACCGAAAAACTGCGCCAGCAATTGAAGGTGTACATTTCCGGTACCTTCCTGCGAGAAGTGATGGAATGGACAAGTGAGGAGTTAGAAACCGTCCGGGGTAGGACATGGAGAAACTTGGGTGATGGTGAGAAGGATTAATTCAACCGTCGCAAACGTATTTGTCTTCATATTTTTCATTGTGAATAGATTTCGCAGAAAACAAAAAACCCGAAGTGATCTTCGGGCCTCGATTTAGAATCTATAGGCTTGTTAGTTATTTCTGTCCCTTCAAGAAGATAGAATTATTGATCTTTCTGTTTTCCGAGTTCTCTGTAAGCGAAATCTGAAAATATCCCAGGCTGTTGAAAAAGTGGTTCTGAAATATTGATATAATCAATAGGCCGAAGACGAGATAGAAACATCTGGCCGTCATCAAGGTCAATTATGGAAAAATTCCATGCGTTATGATCCCCTAGGAGTCCAAACCTTCTTTGATAATTACGGAATGCGAGAATGGGAACGCCTGGAGCGAACGCTTCAGGGACGTATCAAATATGCTATACATCGTCGTTTTCTAGATGAATTTGTCCCACGCGATGTGAGAGTGTTGGATGTGGGTTGCGGCCCTGGGCGTTTTGCAGTAGATTTAGCACAGCGTGACGCCTCCTTAACCCTAGCCGACATATCACAAACGCAACTGGATATGGCACGCGTTCAATTGGAAGCTGCTGGACTTCTGGAAAGGGTACAAGCATTCCATTGTCTCGATGTGGTCGACATGCATGAACTGAGGGATGAGAGTTTTGAAGTGGTGGTTTGCTATGGTGCAGTGTTATCGTATACCTACGACCGATATGAGACAGCCATTAAGGAATTGGAACGTGTGCTCTGTCCGGGTGGAACGTTATTGATTAGTGTCGACTCTCTATTCGGAACCTTGCAGCTAATCGGCCCATTGGATGGTCATACATTTTTGGAATTACCTGATTCACACATTGATTGGAAAGCAGTATTGTCAGGTGCAGGCGTAGTTTATACACGTCCGGGTTCCCCTGAGTTTCATCAACCGCTTGTACTATTTACCTCTCACGGGCTTCGACAAGCATTAGAGTTGGTAAATCTTCAGGTAGTTGAATTAGCGGCCGCCAATCCGGTGGTTTCTGAAGGCGCACAAATACCCCGCATCACGGCCAGCTCACAGGCTACCGCAGCGTTGACCGCGCTAGAGGCGGCGTTGTGCAACTGGCCAGGACTCGTTGATGCAGGAGAGCACCTGCTCGCTGTTGCATGTAAGCCTGGTGCAGTCTAAAACCTCATGGTGTAGCTTGCCTGAAACAACAAAGTTTTCAAAACCTAATTTGGCCTAACAACCAAATGCACTTGACCGGGGGGATTCTCCGGCAAAAAGGGGATGTCGCAAGTCCTAAAGCTATTGCTGATCTCGAAGATGATCTCAACCCGCCCCCGGCAAGTGATTTGGAGCGTTAGCTTGCAAAGAGACATAACCCCTAACGAGTTCACAAAAATCGACAAAGGCCGGTATCTCGGCCCTTGTTTTTTGTTCCCAAATCTTCTACGGTGTTCTTAGTGGAAATAATTTAACTTGGTAAGGCTTATGTTCACAAGTTTTTTATGAATTTTGTAGAACCCATTCGCGATCGAAAAAAGATTGCTCAAATCAAAAACATGCTGCGCGGCGAAGGGCGTTTTCGCGATCTATTGTTGTTTGTGGTGGGGATCAATACAGCACTGCGGATTTCGGGCTTGCTGGGATTACAGATTGACCATTTCCTGGATGACCATCAACTTATTAAACGACGATATTGGATCAAAGAACAGAAACAGGGTAAACGTCAGGAAGTTGTGGTCAACGCCAGTATCCGGGATGGTCTGGAAGAGTATATTGCAGCTTATCCAGAAATCATTGGCAACCAAAACAACTTCATCTTCTTCAACACCAAGGTCAATGGTTTCATGAAGCCAATCAGGCGAGGATATGCCTGGAAGATCATTACGACTATTTGCCAACAGGTGGGATTGCGTGGCACCTTTGGCACACACAGTTTGCGAAAAACATGGGGATACCACGCTCGTATGCAAGGTGTTGATCTAGCGTTGATTATGCACAAGCTCAATCATGAGAGTATTGCCTATACAAAACGCTATCTGGGCATCACTGATGATGAACTACAAGCGGTGTCCCAACGTTTGAATCTCTAACCTTTTCTCCAACATTCAACGAGGTGAATCATGATGGGATACAAGGTTCGGAATCTCAAAACCTTCACTTCTTTTTCATTTGAAACATTGGTGCCAGAAGAAAACTTCTATCGCCAGGTGGAAAAATGTGTCGATCTCAGCTTTGTGTGTGATCTTGTCTGCCACCTATATTCAGCTTTCGGACGCCCATCGATTGACCCAGTCGTTTTCTTCAAACTCCAACTGATTGCCTTCTTTGAAGGGATCAGATCAGAACGGCTTCTGATGGAAACCATCAGCTTGAACCTAGCACACCGATGGTTCATCGGCTATGACTTGGATGAAGATGTGCCAGATCACAGCAGTTTGAGCAAGATCAGAGAACGGTATGGCATGGAAATCTTCTAGCAGTTCTTTGAAAAGATTGTTGAATTATGTGTGGATGCTGGATTGGTATGGGGTGAAGAGCTGTATTTTGACAGCACCAAAGTGGATGCCAATGCATCCATCAACAACATGATAGATCGAACAGCGTCCGAAGCCGAACAGCATCTCGAAAAACTATGGGTAAACGATGGAGAAAACACAACCCCTGATTCATTTCAAGAATTGGTTGGGAAGTACAATGGTGAACGTTTGACGGGGACTAGAAAACCATCTTACAAAAGGATCACCGATGAGAAAATCAGTTCGACTGATCCAGATGCTGCACCCATGCGAGCGCAAAGTGGGGGTAGTGCCGTGTTGGGCTATCGAGATCATTACATCGTCGATGGGGGCAAATCTCGAATTTTCCTCTCAGCGCTGGTTGCTCCTGCTTCCATCATGGATAACACCCCTTTGTTGGATATGCTGGATTGGACATGTGCACGGTGGCAAATAGAACCAAAGATTGCTGTCGGTGATGCCAAATATGGAACTGAACCCAACATTGTTGGATTGGAAAATCGTGGGATCAAAGCTTATCTTCCGATCCTTGATTTATCCAAACGAAATGAGTATTACTTACCAGATTTGTTTCAATATGATGCTGAAAATGATCAATATATCTGTCCCCAAAAACATGAGTTACCCTTATATTCGCGGCGCAAATCCGAGGAGAAATTCGTTTATCGAGCAGATGCGAAAGTATGTAATGCTTGTCCAGTGAAAGATAAATGTACTGGCAGCAAAAGTAGTCGGCATATCTTCCGTTCTTTCCATCAAGAATTCATTGACAAGGTGAAAACCTATCATCAAACCGAGTCATATAAAAAGGCATCACGCAAGCGAAGCTCGTGGGTTGAGCCATTATTCGGTGAAGCCAAAGATTTTCACCGCTTGAGGCGTTTCCGTTTGAGAGGTTTGCAGAAGGTAAATATCGAAGGAATGATAATCGCAGCGGGGCAAAACCTGAAAAGACTGATCAAGTACCGATTGGAAAGACTTTTTTGCTTTTTACGGAGATTGATTTTTCAGTCTATTCCTGAGAGAGTCGTTACTTTTTCAATAGCCTGATTCATTGTGCGACTTGGCAGTTTGGAAAAGCGCCAAACTGCAAGAGAAACCTCAGATTTCACAGATTTGCACGGTTTTTTTTGTCACACGGACCATTGATGATGGTGGCGTTAGGTGGGTACAGTTTTGTTTCTGGTGGGGATGTTGTTCAGGTGCAACGCGGAGAGTTATTCCAGGGTTCCAACCGAGATGCACCAATTTAGGGATGGAACTGGGAAATAACGACGATTTTGTTAATTTTGATACAAATTTTCCTCAACCATTTTTACTTAAAATTCACCTATAATATAATAGTGACATAGATGAATAATGGGACTATAAATAGGGCAGCGAAGATGATTAAGTTAGAAGACCTGAAGCCAGGCAGCAAAGTTAAAGGCATCCTCCCAAACCAGGATGTCACCGTTGTGGACGTCCAATGGCATGGGGATGTCGCTGTGGAATTGTTCTACAAGCGCGCCAGCGGGGGTACAGGGAGCCAGCTGCTCTACCGCCAGGATGAAGATAAGCTGCAGATCGCCAGTTCAAAACGAACCTGGGAGTTCAA
>CAZTJD010000046.1:16188-28552 GCA_964613985.1 uncultured Anaerolineales bacterium | reverse complement strand
AAGGTGGATGAATGGGATTGGAAAATTAAAGACCCACGCGGGTTTTGAAACAAGATTTTACATACTGTCTCGAAGAGCAGGAAACCTGACAGGTCTGGTTTACACTTGCATCAATTCTCTGGCTCGTTTCGCATCCCGACCGCGAATATGCTGGTCCAACACCCTTTTTCTGATCCGCAGGGATTTTGGGGTGACTTCGAGCAGTTCGTCTTCTCCCAGGTATTCGATACACTGATCCAGGCTCATGTCTTTAAATGGGACCAGGCGTACATCAATATCACGAATGGAATTGCGCATATTGGTGAGGTGCTTGGTCTTGCAGACATTGATATCCAGGTCGCCGGGGCGTTGGTGCTCTCCAATCACCATTCCCATGTAGACTTCTGTGCCGGGTCCTATGAACAACCAACCACGTTCCTCAGCATTCTTCAGCCCAAAGGTGGAGGTTATCCCCTCCTCCCAGGCGACCAGAGACCCACGTGAGCGAGAGGAGATCGCGCCTGCGCTGGGCCTATAACCGTAAAATGTAGTGGTCATTAACCCAAGACCGCGCGTCATCGTCAGAAACTGGTAGCGGAAACCCAGCATACCGCGGGAAGGCACAATGAAGGTCAACAGTACGCTATCACTGCTGGTTTCGACCATGTTCTGCAGTTCTCCCCTGCGTTTGCCAAGGTTCTCAATCACTACCCCAACAAGATCGGGGTGGATTTCGATCTGTACTTCCTCGAATGGCTCAAGGATGCTTCCATCAGTATCAGTCTTTAGGATTACTTCAGGTCGCGAGACTTGGAATTCATATCCTTCCCGCCGCATGGTTTCGATCAGGATCGCCAGGTGAAGTTCTCCCCGACCGGAGACCAGGAAGGTGTCTGCCGCTTCTGTGTCTTCAACCCGTAGGGATAGGTTTCGTTTCACCTCGTTATATAAGCGTTCTCTGAGTTTTCGAGAAGTACCCCACCGCCCTTCTCTACCGGCGAAGGGGGAGTTGTTAACGCCAAAGGTCATTCGCACCGTCGGGGCTTCAATTTCGATCCCTGGTAACGCGACCGGGTTTTCCGGGTCTGCCAGCGTTTCCCCGATGGCAATCTCTTCCAGACCGGCTACCATTACAATATCTCCGGCTGAGGCTGTTTCTACTTCGCGTCGTTTGAGCCCTTCCTGGACATACAAATAAGGCACTGTTTCTGGAATGTTCTCGCCAGCCAGGGTTAACCGAGCTACTGCCTGCCCGGCATGGATTGTTCCAGCAAAGATCCGGCCAATGGCGGTCTGGCCGCGATAGTTATCGTAATCCAGGGTGGTCACAAGCATCTGTAACGGCAGGTCAGGATCAACGATTGGAGCTGGGATCGACTTCAGGATGGTATCCACCAGGGGCTGCAGGTCAGGTCCAATTTCCGGCGTCAGCCCGGCACGGTGGTCGGTAGCGATGGCATAGACTACCGGGAAATCAGCCTGTCGGTCGCTAGCGCCTAGTTCAATGAAGAGGTCGAAGGTCTCATTCAGGGCGCGGCTGGTCTCGGCGTCCTTGCGGTCGACCTTGTTGATGACCACGATGGCTTGCAGTCCGAGTTCCAGGGCTTTTTTTAGTACAAATCGGGTTTGAGGGCGCGGTCCTTCAGCGGCATCCACGAGTAATAATACCCCGTCCACCATGTTGAGCACCCGCTCCACTTCACCGCCAAAATCGGCATGCCCGGGCGTATCAACGATGTTGATCTTAACCCGTTCTCCCGTCTCGCGATTGGTGACATATACAGCGGTATTCTTTGCCAGGATGGTAATGCCGCGCTCTCGCTCCAGGTCATTTGAATCCAGGACACGTTCTGCGACCTGCTGGTTCTCTCGAAAGACATGAGTCTGGCGTAGTAAACCATCCACCAGGGTGGTCTTGCCATGGTCAACATGGGCGATAATGGCGATATTTCTTAAGTCGTTCCTTGTTTTAATCATAACGATCAATCCAATAAAATTTCGTCAGGTAGGGAACTCTGACCTACATTGCCAGGAAGGCATACCCGGTAGATGTAGGGTGGATATTCTTATCCACCGCTCTAACACGAACCATTCACAAAAAAACCGGCCTTATGGGCCGGCTGGATTTTCACTCAGCAGCATATAGTTTATCAGAGAATGACAAAAAAAGACAGGGGTTAAATATGAGATTTTTTTCATGAGATAAATCAACATAAAATCTGCTATACTTTTATGAAGATCCAAAATAAATTGTGGGGCAAGCTGGTATTTCACAATGCTGTGATTGATTAGTTCCAACCTATGCCCACGCCAATTTGAGAAGATTTGAAAAATGGAGAATTCAGATGAATAAAAAATATACCAAAACCTTGAAAACAACCTTTCTTGTTCATGGTATCATGATGGCTGTCTTTGCTCTGATATACATCTTCTTTCCAGTATTGTGGGGCGATCTGACTGGATGTCTCTCAAATAAGGTCCCCCAGGTTTTCCGGATGTTCGGTACGGCGATCCTTGGCCTGGCAATCAGCTCGTTCCTGGCTAATCGCCAGACTACATGGGAAGCCGTAAAGGTCATCACCCAGACGGAGGTGGTTCTCAACCTTATCTTCCCGGTCATGATCCTGTTGGGGTTGCTCTTGTGGAACCTCCCTACCATCGGCTGGATGTACTTTGTGGTGATGACGGGGTTTGGGATCGCTTTCAATTACGCCTACTTTAAAGCCTCGTGATCCATCATCTATCAATATGACGGATTTCATTTCCATTTTTGACCTTCCACGAGTGATTGTCAATGATCATCTTTTATTCTGTCATGCTGAGTGGAGCAAAGCGGAACGAAGCATCTCTGTTTTATCCTTGCTAGAACCTTATTTAACAATTAAGAAAATCGTTCAAAACCTTCAGCGTTGAAAGATCTCTGGCTTACTTAGGGTTGAAACATAATGGAGTTAACCCACCTCAAAAAGGTACCAGGAGCATTGAAAATCCAATCAATGCTCCTGGTTACCTCTCTTTAAATAATTTATACGTTTTACCTTATCACAAGCGGTAAATAGATTGAGGCACTCACCCCCGCGCCAGTACCCCAAAAGCCTCCGGAGAGCTTGTACTCCCCACCGGTCATGGTCATGCCAGCATCGTGCTGGCCGATGGAACCAGTGAGGGTGTAGCCACCGCCACCACTCTGTCCGCCGGCTCCGATGAAGTGGCGGTGGATATCGTAGCTGGAGATTGCATACACACTCGCGGCGATCAGGCATACTGCCAGGATCGAGATGAATAAGAATCTATATTTTTGGTAAATTTTCTTCATGATCCACCTCGCCACTACTGTCCAATGGAAACCGCACCGCAGGTACTCAGACTCATTTCCTGGTCCAGGGTCAGGTTTTCCGGATATGTGCCAGGGTAAATCCGGACCATTCCGCCTAGCGGTACTGCGGCAGCACCTTCCGCGACGGTGTTGAAGGGATTGAAACTGGTTCCATTTTCAGTGCCAGAAAAAGAACCTTCAACGAAGATTCTGGAAGAACTGGGAATACTCCAACAGATACTTTCCAGGATTGACATGGTAATCCATCCGGGATTATGAAACGATTCTTGAGGTTGTATGGTAGATGTCATTAGGGCGTTCGAAGTATCGTCATATGTATCGTCATCCAAATGATAAATATTTGATCCAAGTAGGTAACTTGTCGGTGCGAACAAACGAATGGACTTGACCAGGGCGCTATTGAAATAGAGGTTGTTGCTGATGATTTGGTTGCCTAAGGCAGAGGAAGGATTGGTGTAGATCGTTGAGTTGATCAATTTCTGGGCTGAGGCATCCATCACAAAGCGGTCGAATGAAGAAGGATAGTTGTAACCTGCTCCCCAGCATCCAGTGCCTGCCACGCCGTTGCATTCCTGGTTTCCAATATCATCGTCCCAAATGATAGTACCGGCAAATCCCAATCCATGAGTAATTTCATGGAGAACTACGGTTACAAAATCTATATGATCTGCAGGGGTATTGCCGTCGAAGCCAAAGTACCAGGGGATCATTGGATTGCTGTTAAGATTAATGGTCATCTCCGCAGTAGATCCATTGAGGTCGCTACGACTCAACTGGTTTGCGAGGGCAACCTTAAAAAAGGTATTCTCAAGTGGTGCATTAGGGAAATTTACCTTATAACCAGAGGAATTGGAACCACCTTTGTTGGAAGGTAAGTCTGTTCGCCAGCAAGCATTGATCTCAATCGTTTGGTTGCCGTCCAACAAGGTTGTCCATATCCCGTAGGCATAGATAAACGCGTTCATAGCACTTTGACTCCAGGTGGTGACAGTACCCTCGCACTCAGCCGGATTCCAATTGACACTAAATGAAACTGCATCTAAATCAAATTCACCGGAATCACGGGCAGGCGGGGGGGGAACTCGATAAGGATGGTTTTTAGTGCCAATCCACAGGATTATTTCCTCATCTGGGATGGTACCATCCTCCTCCTGCTGGGAGGAAGACTCCAGATTGGCAGCAATTGACTCTTGATTTTCTTTATCAAATGGTTGATTGGCGATAATGGTATCCATGCCTGTAGGCTGGAGACTGGATCGGTTGGTCTCTGCAAAAGATTTGATTGCGGTCGCCTTGGTTAAAAAGAGAATAGAGAAAAAAGTGAGGCTAAGCAAACAGACAAGGAAAGGAAAACCATTGTTTCTTGTCATTTTCTTCATTTTTTGCCTCCTATTACTGTAGGGTTACCAGGATCAGGATCAGGGCCTGACCCTCACCAAGTCCTTCCATGGCTTTCCCGACTATCGCGCCCTGAGCCTGGTCGTAGTCACGAACCACCATCAGGTGCCCCGGCGTGTCGGAGGTGGTCAGCAGGTCTCCGGGCTGGATGGTGCCGTAGGAGGCGTCTGCCCAACAGTATACCCGTCCTGAAAGCGCCACCGGGAATGCGCCTTCCTGATCCTCGATCTCCTGGTACATGATTACCCCGGCTTCCAGGTTGTTTGCGCCGCTGATACAGCCTGCCACCAACCGGTCATTAGCCTTCTCCGATAGGCGTAATTGCCCTGGGTTATCAGGATCGATCACCACCACCATCCCAGGCTCTAGTTCCCCATTGATAATGAATGGCTCAGCCAGGTCGCCTCCCGTGATATGCAGCACTTGTGTACGGGTATGCCCATCCACATCCAGCATGAAGGAAGGGTTCATCCCGATCCCGACTTGGCCAGAGGAATTGATCGTAATCCCGGTATCGTTCGCCAGGCTCGTTCCATAGACGAAGCGCATGACATTGTTAGCGTCGTTATAACCGAGGACTCCCCGTTGGCCAGTGTTATCTCTGAAATTAACAGATGGACTATCGTCACTATCCCCTTCCAGATAGATTTTGGCATCGTCGCTGCCGGTGCTGGTGATATGTAACAAAGAGGATGGTGAAGTCTCATTGATTCCGACCCTGCCTGAAGATCCTTCCATGAATAGGACATCGTCCCAGGAAGAAATGCTTCCGGTCCCAGCTCCTGCATATCGGAAGTTGATATCCCCATAAGTATTGAAGAGCATCATGGATACCGGGGCTCCGCCAACATCGGTATAGTAATAATCATCGAAGTAGCCGTTATAGAATACATTTCGACCGATAAAGAAATCAGCATTTGTACCGCTGGTGATTTCTGCAGATTGGATGATAAACATCGGATCGACCCCCACGCCGGCTGTGGAAGGATCAAAGATGAGAGCGCCATTGTTTCCTGGATCGTGGATAAAGGCAGACCCAGCCACGTGGAGTGCCATTTGTGGATCTTCGGTATTGATCCCAAGATAACCGTCTGGGGTTAGAGACATCAGGGGTATGGTGTCATGCCTGAAAGACAGGTTCCCATCGCCCACAGTGTTTATATAACCGTTCCCACCCCCGTGTCCTATCTCCGTGTATTCCTCTTCAGTATCATCATAATAACTGCGCAGACCGCCAATGGTGGAAAGGTCCTGAACCTGTGCTCCTGGCCTTAGATTCAAGGCATAAGGGGTGGGGAGGATCGCTTGTCTTCCCGAAAGGATAGTATAAGCATCAGTGCTGTCCCAGGAGCGGATGCCGATCTCCAGGTACCGGGCATCGCCATTGAAGTAGCTTGCGTTAAAGGTCACCGGGTTGCCGCCTGGCACTGGGATGGTGAAGAATCCTTCCTGGACTGGCACATTGCCAACATCGTTCCAGACAATGACTTCATTTATAACGCAGGCGCCTGAATTCGAGTCACATAAATAGAATCGGAAATCATAATCAGAATTAGCCGGTGTCCCATTAAATTCCAGGTAGCCCTGGTAGGTGAAACCATTACTCACCGCTGCAGCCAGGGCATCAGGCTGATCTGTCCCCTGGTCCTGGGCGTTTGCTGCGCTGGTAGTTAACAGGAAAGCCAGTGCAAACAATAGAACTCCCGAAAGGATATATTTTTTCATTGCATTCCTCCTTCACGAATTAAGTGGAATCCGGATAAAGTTGATTTAAAAAAAAACCTCCAAGACTCTGTTTATTGAACCCTGGAGGAAAATCACAAGCCAATGACATGACGATGAAAGATGTTGCATCCTGGTCTTGAAGACTAAATTTTCTTGTTGGAAAAAGGGAAAATAGATCAGTAAAAAAAATATCATACCTTGACTTTTCTGTCAAATGAGAAAAATCAGGTGATTTAAATCAGTGAATTACGAATTTAAGGACGAAAAAATGGGAAAATGTGTCAATAAGGTGGATTAAGGCAGAAACGAAACCTTGTTTCTTCTTACGGTTCTTTGGGAGGAAAATGTCGAAACCTACGAATTGTATTGGTTCTAAAACAAACTAATAAAAAACCCGGTTTCTGATGAGTCTGATGATGAAATATAGAGAAACCGGGTTTTTCATGAATAATGTTAAAATTGGGATTAGGTTTTGTGGCAAATCACTTTCTTCTGTATATTTATAATTAAAAATCTGGTTTCTTAGGCTTGAGAACCTTCCAGCACCTCAGTGATATCCACGATCTGGATCTGCTCGCCCACGCCCTTGGAACGGATCGCGTCATCGAACATGATCAGGCAGTAAGGGCAGGCGGTGGCGATCACCTCCGCCTTGGCATCCAAAGCTTGCTGCAGTCGAACATGGTTGATGCGGGTGTTGGGATCGGTCTCCACCCACATCCCCCCACCACCAGCGCCGCAGCAGAAGCTGTTTTCGCCATGGCGGTCAAGTTCAAAGCGGTTTGTCTTCGCCAGATCCAATAAGGTTCTCGGGGCTTCAAAAATATGGTTGTAACGACCGAGATAACAGGAGTCGTGATACGCCATACGCTTTCCCCCAAACCCTTCTACCCCAGAGCCATTACCATTCAGGCTCAACTTGCCCCCAGCCATCAATTCCTGGAGCAGCTGGGTAGAATGCAGAACCTGGTATTCCCCGCCCATCTGCGGGTACTCGTTCTTGAGCGTATTGAAGCAGTGTGGGCATTGGGTGACAATGCGGTTGAACTTAACTGAATTGAATAGTTCGATGTTTTGTTCTGCAAACACCTGGAAGATGTATTCATGTCCCATCCGCCGGGCAGTCTCTCCGCAGCACATCTCGTCATAACCCAATACTCCGAAATCCACCCCTGCACGCTGTAGAAGACGGACAAAAGCCTGGGTGACCTTCTTGTTGCGATCGTCATACGCCCCGGCACAGCCAACATAGAGCAGCAGGTCAACCTCGTCCCCGGGCGCTAGTAGGCGAACTTCCAGGCCGTCAGCCCATTTAAAGCGGTCCTCCGGCGGCATGCCCCAAGGGTTGCCCTGTCGCTCGAAGTTGCGCAGGGTGTCACCGACCTGTTTGGACATCTGGCCTGTCATCAGCACCTGGCTGCGGCGTAAATTCACCACCTGATCCGGGGGGTTAATCAAGGCCGGGCAGCGGGTCAGGCAGGCGCCGCAGGTAGTACAGCCCCACAGGTCCTCTCGTACTGACTCTTCGTTCAGCTCTTTATATCCATCTTTGTTGGGGATGATCAGTTCTTCAGCGAAGACACCGCGCAGGGATTGGATCAGGGTTCGAGGTGAATACGCCATCCCGGCGATCGTTGCCGGGCAGACGTCCTCGCAGCGTCCACAGTCCAGGCAAGCCTCGAAGGACAGCAACTCCTGGGAGGAGAACTCATTGATCTGGGTGGTACCCAGCACCTCGGTCTCCTCGATATCCTCGATCTTCTCCAGGGCACCCATTGCCCTTCTAGGGCGTAAAACCATATTGAGGGGGGCAAAGACCAGGTGGCGTAGCTTGGTGAACGGTAGACTGGCAACCAACGTGACAGCCAGGCCAATGTGAATGAGTAAGAACAAAGGCTGCAAGCGGAAGGCTGCCTCCGAGGTCAGCCCCAATCCTGCCAGTCCTCTTGCCAGCAGGTCGCCAGCAAAGGACCAACTCCGCCAGGCTGGGTTCGCTGCAACCAGGCGCATGGATTCATTTAAGAAACCAGCGATGGTGATTGCCATGAACATCCCCAGCACGTAATAGTCATCCCATTTTGAACCCAGGTAGGAGGGCTTGATCCCCAACCTGCGCACCAACGCCATGGTTACCCCTACCAGGATAAACACCCCGCCCAGGTCCATAAGTAGTTCATAGGCAAGGTATAGTCCATTGCGCGGAAAGGTCAGTGCCCAGGGGGTAAACAGTGCCATCTGCTGGATGTTGATGGCTGTGCCGATCACCTGGATGGTTACCCCCCAAAAGATAAGAAAATGCATAATCCCGCCATAGGCTTTTCGCCAGATTCGCACCTGTCCCACCGCGTGTACCAACAAATCCTTAACCTCTAACCAAATCTCATTCCAGGGAATATGTCGTTTCTCCCTGACCACTGGTATCTGATCACTGGTCACTGAATCACTGGTCATACCTCACCTCCTACTGCTTTGACGTAAATATCACCATCGATGATTTCGATGTCGAGGTGTTCCAGAGGAGACGGTGGCGGTCCAGAGATGACCGATCCGTCCTCCGGATCGAAGAAGCCATCGTGACAGGGACAGGTGATCTTTTGGATCTCTGGATCCCACATCACAATGCAGGCGAAATGGGTGCAAACCGCTGAGTAAGCTTTCAGCCCGGTCTCAGTGTGGATGATGATCGCTGGGTGGCGGCCGAAGCTGACTTTTATACTGGTACCAATAGGGAACTCAGACTCCTGGCCCACTAATACCGGTTCAGTAGGAGTCTCCTCCAGTTTAGGGGGGTAGAAATATGCTACGACTGGAGCCAGAACGACACCCAGACCTGTGGCAGCCAGGATCCGGTTTATTAATTTCAGGAAGTCACGTCTGGTATATTTTTTGCTCATCAAGCTACCTCCCCTAAAATCGTCAGGATGATGATGATGACCATTACGATTGCCGCAAGGATGGCACGGGTGCGGATGGGTTTTCGAGTTGTGTCAGGTTTGTTATTTAGGAAGGGCCAGATCGCCAGGACACCGACCAGTAGGATGGGAATTATTACTCCGATGACCCTTCCCTCCATCCCCAAAACTGTTGAAGGGATGTATTTTAATAATTGGAAGAGCCACAGGAAATACCATTCCGGGGTGGTGTGTTCCGGAGTGACCATGGGATCTGCCGGGTCTCCCAATCCGACTGGATAAAATAGTCCAATGACTCCAATGATGATCAGACCGACGCCGAACAACAATGCCACCTTAGCCTCGTATAGTAGGTGATCGGGATAGAAGGGGACCGTTTTTTCTTTGGGGGTTTGGTTCTCAGTCATGGATTACTCCATTAATTGGTTAGAAGTGACCAGTTATTAAGGACAAGTCGATGAGGATTAAGTCTGCTTAAGATCCATATTTCCTGATACCTGATTCCTTGTCACCGATCATTTGACTATAATGGCTTCATGATTCCTTGCCGACGGATCATGATGAAATGAGCCAGCATTGTACCGACGGTTACCAAGGGAAGGATCAGAATATGTAAGGCGTAGAAGCGGCTAAGGGTAAGCCCGGTGACATCCCAGCCTACCCGCAGAAAGACCAGAGCCAGGTCACCGATGGCAGGGATGCTGCCGGCGATGTCAGAGCCAACAGTGGTCGCCCAAAATGCTCGTTGATCCCAGGGAAGCAGGTATCCGGTGAAGCCAAAAGCCATGGTTATTACCAGCAGGGTTACTCCACTCACCCAGTTGAGTTCACGAGGTTTCTTATATGCACCCATGATGAAAACTCGCAGCATGTGGCCTACACACAGCAGCACCATCCCATTGGCTGACCAGTGGTGGATCATGCGAATGGCAGCACCAAATCGTACTTCACTTTCAATGAATTGGATGCTTGCATAGGCTGCTTCCGGGGTTGGATGGTAATAGAATGCGAGCATGATCCCCGTGAGTCCCTGTACAACAAAGAAGAAGAAGGTCAGGCCCCCCAGGCAGTACCACCAACGTCGCTGCCAGTCAGGAACAGGTTTATTAAGCACTTTTGAGAGTGGATCCTTGTATTGGAACCGCTCTTCCAACCAGTCCGCCACTCGTGCCGGGATAGGCTTCCAAGGCACCCGTTTCCACCAGGCGCTGGTGGTGCGCCAGAGACCGAAACCGAAGACACCGAAAACGGTTAGAAAGACAACCCAGCGTGCAAAGGGTGTCCAGATCCCGGTCTCTTCCCCCTTGATGTGGCAGTGCAGGCAGGGATCCTGGTTTGGCGGTGGGGGCAAGGCGCTATCATCGAGTTCGACAGCAGAGCCAATGTTGCTTTCATTGAGGTCAGCATTCTCCCAGGTAGGATGGTCAGCAGGCAGGGTGATATCATCCGCACCAGATACGATCTTATCTTCCGCAGTAACCTGCCTGTTCGTCAGAAGAAAGACTGCAGCCAGGGCTACAAAGAGGATGCCGATCAAGATGAGTCTGCTGGGGAGTTTTTTCATAGACTACCTCCGGATATGGAAACAAACGGGATGATAAGTTAATCACCACGATTTTACTTGTATAAATCTGATAAAAATAGTGAAGAAAAACCATGTTTCTACTGGATAATGACATATTTTCTCATGATAAATGACATGTCCTCTCGTTATCCCGTCTTGAAAACCTAAGCAGAGATGGATCGTTATATTGAATGTTTCCCATCAGGTCAGGAATTGCGCATAGAAATAAGATCTTTTCGAGATGGTATTCAAGTACGTTCTCTTTCCACAGTTGAATTGATGGAATTAAAATCGAGACAAAGGCAATGGGAAACGAAGCAATGCAGGTCTGGAAGGAAGTGATTAATTCCTAGGTGAGGCAGCCTTGCAAAGACGAACAAGTCTGTTTAATGAACCATGTACAGGCAGCCCGGGAGTGTCAAAGCACCTGTAGTGGGTTATTTATTGAATTGAAGAGAAGGAAAATGGGTGATTTAAGATTGGTCAGCGGTATTATTCTTCACGATTCCATTTCTCGCGATTTGCCAGTCCAACCGCCATCATTACCAAGCCGACACCCATCAAGGCTATCCCTACCGGTCCAATCGTGGTCATTAACACGACTCCTGATGCCAGGAACGTACACCCAGCAGCAAATAAACCGCGATAATTTATATTTGTTTCCATTTCAGACCCTTAATCATTCCTCAGGCAACTTTCTCGACAACCAGTACGAAATCAACCTGGGTTTTTGGCGCCCAAGTGACATTAGGGATGATGGTGATAATATCACCACTAAGGCTATTTAGAAATTGTTCTAATTTTTGATATTCGCTGGTCATTTTAAGATCAAAGCGATGCACCCTGTATTTCATCATCTTGCTCCTTTTTTGGTGACTCAATTTATTTTTTTAAGCTTCCTAATATTTTTAACCATATATTTTTGCATAGTATACCATCTTTCTGCATGGGGATTACAAGGATAATAGCGGTATTCTTATAGCGAGAGCCGTTGGATGTAGGTTGATATTTTTGGTCCCTCGGCAAATTTTGAGTTCAAAACTCCTTTCGTTTTACCAAGTGTTTTCCATCGCAATTTTCCAAATTTGCAATATTAAGTTTCCAATATGCAATAAAATCTTGACATTATGCAATGAATATGTTATATTTTTACCTATGACTGATACCACCCGAATGAATTTAAAATTGGCAAGGATTAAAAATAACCTCACCCAGCAGGAACTTGCTGACCTTGTAGAAGTGACCCGCCAAACCATTGGCTTGATCGAGAAGGGTGGTTATAACCCTACCTTGAATCTCTGTATCAAAATCGCCAAGGCTTTAGATCAAACGCTGGACACTTTGTTTTGGGAGGAAGAATAAGATGAAAAAGAAAACCTTCAAGTTGGACGAACGCGACCTAAATATCTTTCGAAGAATCTGCACTACGCTATATATGATTACGATCTA
>CAZTJD010000046.1:0-16178 GCA_964613985.1 uncultured Anaerolineales bacterium | reverse complement strand
CGATCTACACCCTCATCGGCATCATATCTTACCGTCAATTTGTACTACAGCAACCCAGTAAAGAATGGAACGATATTGCCATGCTGATGGTGATCAATGTCTTTGCTACCCTGGGCGCATACCTTTATCTCACTGGCGTTGTGGATATAACCAAATTCAAGCTCCACCATGCGTTGATTGGATTTGCAGGGTTTGTCCTTTTGGGCCTTGCATTTACGATCTTCAAGTACGCCGTTATCCTGGGTCAAGATTTGATCTGGAAGGATATATGGGAGATATTGTGGATTGTGATTAAAATCAGCGGGTTCCTGGCGCTTGGGTTAGCTCTGGTGGCTTACCTGGGAAGCCGAAGAATAGAAAAGCAGATTCATTAATTCTGCTAGGCTAGGCAATGATCTAGAGAAATGTGGGTTTTTCATCTCTCCACCCGCAGGTCTGGAATGGGAATCCAAAATTCAAGCCACCCAACCAGGACATGAGACCAACCTTGCCTGTGCAACTTATTATGACTTCTCTTGTCCTGAATCTTTGATCCCTGCGACTTTTTCCAATTCCTCCAACACCATCGCAGTCACCTTGGGAATGGTGGCGGCTACAGCCGGTGTAGGTTCCTCATTGAAATCAAGGATATTCTCAACAGTTATGGCAAAAATTGAGAAAGACTCTGGTAATTCCAGCCCCATTTGTCGACCTACTTCCAGGGCAGTTACCAGGGAGGTATCGTGGGGGGAAGTACTATGCTGAGTTGGGCTGATATCACGCAAGTCCTGAAGGCTCAGGTGGTGGATCTCCCCAGATTTTCCACCTTGTTTGGTCAGTAAGGCATCGATCAAGATAACATGGTCATAGCCAACCAATAGTTCCATCAAGCGTATACCGCCGACACTAGCTTCCGTGATGGTCATGTTCTTGGGAATGTCAGGGCTTAACGCCTGCTCTACTTCGTAAGCGACTTTCACACCCACGCCGTCGTCCGTCAGGATGGGATTTCCCAAACCAATTACGATGATTTTTTTCATAGGCATGGTATTTTACCGCAAATGGCCGAACGGAAAAACATCGTTCGGCTTGGCAGAATGGAAAACCATTATTCTGCATGGAGGGGGATTGAGTGAAATATCACCATTCTGCAGGGAGATGAAACCGTTACAATTATGTAGCTGTCTGGCACTGACGAAATAACCTGTTAAATCAACCAGTTACCGGCGTTTCGAAAGTGTCCGAGCACCGGTAACTGGTTCGCATAAATTCTACATGATTGGAAACTGATGATTTTTGATCTGCGATTTTAAAGTTTTTTCAAGCTCTAACCTTTAATCTCAAGTCTCCAATCCCTAATCTTTAATTTCCAACATACTGGCTGAGCACATCCACAATCTCGCCGTCTGCATCACGGATGGTCACTTCCAGAGGCATCTGTCCGGGCAGCGAGTGGGTCGCGCAGGACATACAGGGATCGTAGTTGCGGAAAGCCATCTCGATCGTGTTCAAAAGCCCTTCAGTGACTTCTGTGCCCTTGGTGATCAACCCTTGCGCTGCCTTCTTAATCGACATTGCGATCGGGGCGTTGTTATTGGTGGTGCCAACAACCAGGTTGACCTTGGTCAGGATGCCGTTCTCATCGGTGATGTAGTGGTGAGTGAGGGTACCGCGTGGCGCCTCGACACTGCCAATCCCCTCGGTGGGGGTGTTCTTGACCGGAGCACGAACATTGGGATCGGTAATTTCTGGATCGGTGACCAGTTCGACCATTCGCTCCGCGGCATATAGCAGTTCGATCAGGCGCGCCCAGTGGGTTGCCAGGCGGTGGTGTACCGGCTGGTAACGACCATTGACTTTCTCCTTGCCGAAGGTTTCGTAGAAACGCTCGAAGTGTTCCTGGGCTTTAGGGGTTGCCATGCCATCCGCTGCGTTCAGCCGTGAGAGGGGGGTTGCACAGTATACGCCGCTGTCCTTACCATCGGTGAAACCGTTCCATCCAACGTTCTTCAGATATGGGAACTTCAGATAAGACCATGGTTCCACCCGCTCAGCGATGTGGTTCATGTAGTCCTTGGGTTCGTACTTGACGAATTCTTTCCCTTCAGGGTCCGTGACGCGAATCTTTCCGTCATAGAAGTTGATATGGTTGTTCTCATCCACCGTGCCCATGTAATAGGTCTCATGGGTGAAGGTATCGGAAACGACCAGGTCAACATATGCCTTGTTCTTTAGGACGACATCATCAAAGAGCTGCAGGCTAAATTCAGCAAAGGCAACGTTTTCACGAGCCCATTCCTCAATTTGCTCGCGCATCTCTTCTGTGATTGCCACACTCCAGCCGCCGGGAAGACCAGCAACAGGATGGATACCACGACCACCAAGCATCTTGATGACCTCATGGTTTCGTTTACGGCAGGCGATGACCTGCTTCCCGATGTCAAGACCGACTTTATGGATTACACCGAGGATGTTCCGTTCAGCGGGTGGTCCATCAGGTCCGATGATAAAGTCAGGTGCACCGAGAGCATAAAAATGGACGGTGTGGTCCGTGCAGTAGAAGGCAGAGTAGAACAGTTCCCGGACCTTCTTGGCTACTGAAGTTGGTTCGACATGGAACAGCGCGTCAAGCGCTTTTGTTCCTGCCATATGGTGTGCTTCGGGGCAAACACCGCAGATGCGGTTGGTGATGCGAGGCATTTCTTCTGCTGGACGTCCCACAGAAAACTGTTCAAAGCCGCGCAGTTCTGGAATCTGGAGGTAAGCGTTAGCGACATTGCCCTCCTCATCCAGGAAGATTTCGATCTTTCCATGACCTTCCAGGCGGGTGATAGGATCAATTGTAATTCTTTTCATCATACTTATCCTCCTTTCCCATTTCCATTTACTTTCGCCCGTTGAAGAAGCGAATGAGCCATGCTGAAGCGGTAGAAAGTGCCAGCGGGATCAGGGATGGTATCCACCACAGCCTGGATTTCCGCTTCAATATCCGCTTCTTCCATGCCTTCTTTCCCTGCTCCAATCACTGAGGCGATTGCTGAGAGCATCTTTGCTCCCTGATCTTCTACGCCGGGCAATGGTCCATAACAGCCACGGCAGCCCATTCCCACCTGTGGGCACAGAGCTCCACAACCGCCGCGTGTTGCTGGACCCATGCAGACCAGGCCTTGTTCCAACAGGCAGATACCTGGTTCTGGCGTGATCTCGTAGGGGCGGTAGAAACGGGTGATCACCTTCTCTGACTTCTCCAAGGGGCATTCATCACAAACAGCTACGTTTGTGACCCCGAGGACGGAGCCCTTAGGGGGCAGTGGTGCCCCTTCCAGAAGCCCGGCGACAACAACCTGAAGCACAGCCCAAATCTGAGGTGGTTCAGGAGGACAGCCAGGTAAGTAGTAATCCACGTCCACAACCTGGTCCAGTGCTTTCACGGTGTGATAGAACGACGGCAGAGTCAATTCCCCTTCTGGAACTTCCGTAACGATCTGAGGTAGGGTTTTATTAGGATTATCAATGGATTGGTTGTCGAAATACACTGTATTGAAGGTGGCATCCTTAGAGGTCAGATTCGAGAGCGCCGGGATACAACCTTCGTAAGAACAAGAACCATAAGCCACCAATACTTTAGACTTCTGCCGAAGCAAGTGTGCCATATGTTCGCCTTCTGAATTGCGGATGGCACCATTGAAAAGGCAAACATCGATATAGTTATCTGGATAGCTTTCCACATGATGGATTTTGAAGTCTGCAATACAAGGGAAGAACACGATATCAAAGATTTCATCGACTGTGAGAATATGTTCGTGAATATTTAATACCGATATTTCACAACCACCGCAGGAGGCTGCCCAGTACATTGCTAGTTTAGGTTTTTCTTTTTCAGACATATTAAACCTCCTCGGATACAGGCTCGAGTTCTGGAACTGCCTTGTGGCCATTGCCGCCCAGAACTTTTACGCTCCAGTTCAACGGACCTAAGGCTCGGACTTCTTCCGTCATGGAATCAACTTTTTCAGCCAATACCGTGCCTTCGGAAGCAGATGCCCAGACCAATTGGACACGTTGATCTTCGATCCCTAGCTGTTTTAGCATTTTCTTGAGCAGAATGAAACGGCGCAGGGTTTTGATGTTTCCACTGACATAATGGCATTCGCCAGGATGGCAACCAGCAATCAAAACGCCATCTGCACCTTCCCTTAATGCTTTGAGGACAAACTGGGGATCGACGCGCCCGCTGCACATCACCCGGATTACACGCATATTAGGTGCATATTTGATGCGCGCCGTCCCTGCCAGGTCAGCAGCACGGTAAGAACACCAATTGCACAGGAAACCAACGATTACAGGTTCAAATTGTTCATTCATTATTTATCTCCTATGCAAGCACTTTCTCGGGGCGAACATCCCAGAGGATGCCTTCGATTTCAGAGAAGATCTGAGTATTGGTGAAGTGTGCGCCGGTGATGATCCCACTGGGGCAGGCAGCAACGCAGGTGCCACAGCCCTGGCATAGGGCTGTAATGACCTCAGAAACACCACGGTCTTCGTGGAAGACAATGGCGTTGTAGGGGCACATGTTGTTGCAAATACGGCAACCGGAACACTCCTCTTCGTTGATGTGTGCCCGTACTGGCTCCATCATCACTGTCCTTTGTTGAATCAGGCTGGATACTCTCGCAGCAGCAGCAGCACCTTGAGCGACCGAATCAGGGATATCCTTTGGCCCCTGGCAGGCACCCGCGATAAATACACCTTCGGTCATCGTGGCGATTGGGTCTAGCTTGGGGTGACGCTCGATGAAGAAGCCATCGAAGTCGCAACCTAACTTAAACAGGTTGGTTATTTCTTTGGCATCGTGGCGGGATTCAATCCCAGCACTCAGGATCACCATGTCAACTGGTACCCGTCGTTGTGCCCCGATTAAGGTATCTTCTGCCTGCACGATGAGTTGGTTCACTTCACCATCGTTAAGAGCAGCATCCGTGATGTTTGCGACCTTGCCGCGAATGAAGTGAGTTCCTTCTTCGAGAAGACGATGATAAAACTCTTCATACCCCTTGCCTGGGGTACGCATGTCGATGTAGAAGTTGTACACTTCTGCTTCAGGGAGTCGCTCGTGCACCAGGTGGGCAAACTTGAGAGAATACATGCAGCACACCTTGGAGCAGTACTCATTATAGTTCTTGTCACGTGAGCCAACGCAGTGGACGATCGCTACGCTCTTGGGTGCGGTTATACCATCGCGCAGGACGATCTTGCCGGAAGTAGGTCCTGCTGCATTGACCATGCGTTCGAACTCCAGGCTGCTGAAGATATTCTCATATCTTCCGTAACCATATTGGGGAACGCGGCGTGAGTCAAACAGGTCATAACCCGTAGCCAGGATGATATTACCTACAGTCAATTGGATAATTTTATCTTCCTGGTCGAACTTAATCGCATTCGTCGGGCAGGATGTTTCGCACATTCTGCATTTGCCGGTTTTAAAATAGGTGCAATTCTCACGATCTATGACGGGGAATTTTGGAACTGCCTGAGGGAAGGGTCGGTAGCATACCTTGCGGTAACCCAGACCAGCTTCAAAAACATCATCCACAACTCGAATTGGGCATTTTTCTTCGCAGATGCCACAGCCAGTGCAGAGATCTTCATCAACGCTTTTCGCTTTCTTACGCACCTTGACTGTGAAATTTCCTATGTAACCATCGACTGATTCCACCTCACTGTAGCTCATCAAGGTGATGTTCTCGTGGTTGCCAGCATCAAACATCTTGGGTGTAAGGATACAGGCAGAGCAGTCCAGGGTGGGGAAGGTTTTATCCAGTTGGGCCATGTGACCACCGATGGAAGGTTCTCTTTCTACCAGGTAAACATGCTGACCGCCTGCAGCCAGTTCCAGGGCTGCAGTGATCCCGGCGATACCTCCACCAACTATCAATGTGTTGGGGTTGATTTCTACCGGGATGGGGTCCAAGGGATCATGATGGACGACTCGATCAACCGCTGCATTAACCAGTGCCTTCGCCTTCTGAGTGGCGGCTTCCATATTCGTTGTCGCCCAAGAGTCATGCTCACGGATATTCGCCATCTCGAATAAGAAAGGGTTGAGCCCAGCACGCTGGCAGGCGCCACGGAAGGTCTTTTCATGCATGTGGGGTGAGCAGGCCGCGACCACAACACGAGTGAGGCCTTTTTCCTTTATGTCTTCTTCGACGAGTTCCTGTCCCAGGCTTGAGCACATGAACTTGTAGTCGCGTGATACGACCACATTTTCATTGTTCTCACCAATCCAGGTGGCGACATCCTCTACATCTACAGTACCGGCGATATTGGTGCCGCAGTGACATATATATACGCCAACTTTTTCTTTACTCATAATTTACCTCCTCCAAGACGGGCATGGGGAGTGCTTCTTTTGAACGTCGTACTCGCTTTGGCTTGGGGGGTGGTTCGGTGCTGATTTTCGCTAGAGCGGCTTTAGCACTAACGATCTCTTTACCGATTCCCAGCTCTTTTTCTGGAATTCCCAGGGCAACACCGATCACCTGTGTAAAATACAAGATTGGCAGGTTGTATTTTGTGCCATATTTCTTGTTGACAGCATCCTGATAGGCATCGAGGTTGAATTGGCACATCGGGCAAAGGGTGACGATCATGTCAGCGCGGTTATCTGATGCATTCTTAAAGATCCGCCGCATCATATCCAGGGCGACTTCTTCGCTGATTTGGGTCATATGACCGCCACAGCAAGCTGCTTTTAGTGGGAAATCAACTACAGTCGCATCCAGCGCTTTCATGATCACATCCATGGAGGTCGGGTATTCAGAGGCATCAAAAGACCCGGTCTTTCCTGGTCGTACGATCATGCACCCGTAATAAGGGGCAACTTTTAACTCGTACAGCGGTCGAGTGACTTTTTCTTTAATGGCTTCCGCTCCAACATCATTAGCGAAAATATCCAATAAATGCCGCACCTTGACACTACCAGGTTCGTAATGGTGACCACCAGCTTCCAGCGCCTGGTTTACTTTTTTCGTCAGTTTGCCTGATTCTCCAAGGTAGTGGTCTGTTTTCTTGAGGTTCAAAAAACAGGCGCTGCAAGGAGCAACTAGCTGGTGTTCTTCCTCTCCAAGATCCTGCTTCGCGGCAATCGACAGGTTGCGACTTACCAGGGCATAAGCGGGTAAGGCGTCTACAGAAAAATACTCTGTGGCACCACAGCAGTTCCAATCCTCCAGGGTAACAAAATCGAGGTCGAAATACTTGGCGACTTCCATCGCCGATTGGTGGTATGCATGAGCATTTTTCTCAATGGAACAGCCAGGGTAATAGCCGTATTTCATGCTTCACCTCCTAGCTCTTTGGCTTTCTTTAAGATGGCTTTCAGACCATCGAGATCTTTAATTCGAGTGGGTGTAATATCCATTCTTCCCTTTAGCAGCAGGTCCAATCCAAAACCTGTCGCCATGCTCACCATTTTCATGGGGTGATAGCGTAGATGGTGCCGTGCTGCGACGCCGACCTCGAAACTTCGTCCGTAGTTATCAACGAAATCAATGAAGGTTTCCGAGAATCCTGGCGCGTCTGAAGCGGATGATTCGCGATAGAGTCCCTCTTTAATCGCCATCCGTTTCAAGGTATACATAATATCGGTGATGTGGATTTCTTGGGGACAGCGTGTCATACAGTAGTAGCAAGACACGCAGTACCAGGGTGTGTTGCTGCGAAGGACCTCATCTTTCATACCGGCATCGATCATCGCGAACAGGTTACGAGGGGTATGATCCATATCCGGACCTGAAGGACAAGATCCGCCACAGGTTCCACACTGCAGGCACAACTCGAGATGAGGGTCACCACCGGGGGTATTAGCCACCACCTCATCAAAAAATGTTGGTGCTCTTGCAGATGTTGGAGCGGCAGTCATATAGGCCTCCTTTCAAGGTAGAGTTGCATATGTTTTTTTGCACTCCTTCATAACAATAAGCCGCGAAAATCCCCAAGCTTTGGGGCTCGTTATGCTCTCATGCTATAAAAATGTTTTGGAAGTAGCGCGCTTCGCTGCAATAGTATCAGCAAATAGGATGTTTTTTTGTAGTGGCGAATCTCTTAATCATCTTGACATTTGTCATAGTTAACACGACAAAGTGAATGATTTTAGGCAATTTATGTTTTTTCTTCACTATTGGGCGTACGCTGATTTATCCCTGATTCAAGAATCAGCCGCTATCCCTAGGCAAGTTGAGGTAAAATTTATCGTATGAAATATGGTACATTCCCTATTACCAGGAGGAAGTATGAACCTAGAGACATCGAATTTGGAAGAAAAGTCTGTCAATACCATTCGTTTTTTAGCTGTGGATTGTGTTCGGAATGCAAATTCAGGACACCCGGGTTTGCCCATGGGGACAGCTGCGATTGCGTATACGGTATGGACTAAACACCTTCGCCATAATCCCAAGAACCCGAATTGGGCTAACAGGGACCGTTTCGTGTTGTCTGGCGGTCATGGATCCATGCTGCTGTATTCCCTGTTATATCTCACTGGCTATGACCTGCCGTTGGAAGAACTGAAAAAATTTAGGCGATATGGCAGCCTCACTCCTGGTCACCCGGAATACGGTTTGACCCCTGGTGTTGAAACCACAACTGGTCCACTGGGACAAGGCTTCGCCAATGGGGTAGGTATGGCAATTGCTGAATCACACCTGGCAGCGGTCTTCAATAAGCCTGGTCACGAAGTCGTAGATCATTTCACTTATGCCCTGGTCACAGATGGAGACCTGATGGAGGGAATCGCCTCGGAGGCTGCCAGCCTGGCGGGGCATTTGAAGCTTGGGAAATTAGTATATCTCTATGATGACAACCATATCACTATCGATGGAAGGACTGAGATTGCTTTTACAGAGGACCGTGCTGCCCGTTTTAAGGCTTATAGATGGCATGTTCAGAAGGTTGCGGATGGTAATAATATTGATGAAATTGACCGAGCGATACAGGCTGCAAAAGCAGACCCGCGACCTTCCATCATCATGTGTCGAACCCATATCGGTTACGGTATGCCAAATTTGCAAGACAGCCCCAAAGCGCATGGGGAACCACCCCCTCAAGAAGAGATTGATGGTGCAAAATTAAAATTAGGCTGGCCCCTGGAACCAAAATTTTATATCCCAGAGGACGTTTTGACCCATTTCCGCCAGGCAATCAAGAATGGGGAACAGCTAGAACAGGAATGGTATGGTCGTTATCTGTCCTATAAAAAAGTTTATCCTGAACCTGCCCTGGAACTGGCTCGTCGCCTGGCACGTAGACTGCCTTCAGGGTGGGAACATGCTCTGCCTGAATTTCCTGCTGATGAGAAGGGTATGGCAACCAGGGCAGCTTCTGGCAAGGTGATCAACGCTATCGCAGAAGTGCTGCCCGAGTTAATGGGTGGTTCTGCTGACCTGGCTCCTTCCAATAAAACCTGGATTGAAGGTCTCCTGGCTTATCAAGCTGAGTCGCCGCAAGGCAGGAATTTTCATTTTGGCGTTCGAGAGCACGCCATGGGGGGAATCGTCAATGGGATGGCTTATCACGGTGGGGTGATCCCTTACGGTGGTACCTTCCTGGTCTTCTCCGATTACATGCGAGGTGCTCTGAGACTGTCTGCCTTATCCCACTTGAGCAGCATCTGGGTCTTCACCCATGATAGCATTGGTGTTGGGGAAGATGGCCCAACCCATCAACCGGTTGAGCAGATTGCCTCCCTCAGGGCGATGCCCAATATGCTTGATATCAGACCTGGTGATGCAAATGAAGTCAGCCAGGCCTGGAAGGTCGCGGTCGAAAGGAAGACTGGACCAACCGCCCTCATCCTTTCACGTCAAGGGATGCCTACCCTGGATAGGCAGAAATACACATCAGCTGAGGGTTTGTTAAGAGGCGCTTATGTGTTGGCTGATTTAGGCGGAGACGATCCCAAAATTATCCTTATGGCGTCCGGGACGGAGGTGTCCTTAATCGTCGCTGCTGGGGAGGCACTGGCGAAAGAAGGGGTTCATGTTCGCCTGGTCTCCTTTCCCAGTTGGGATTTGTTTGAATCCCAATCGGAATCTTATCGAAATGAAGTTTTCCCAGAATACATCCCCTTACGGCTGGCAGTAGAAGCTGGTGTTGCCCAGGGGTGGCATCGCTGGATTGGGGATCAGGGAGATATACTTTCAGTTGATCGGTATGGTGCATCTGCATCACAAAAAGTAGTCTATCGCGAATATGGTCTTACAGTTGAGAACGTTTTGGCAAAGGCCAGGGCTTTGCTACAACGAAGATAATCTTTGATGAATAACGGAGTAAAAGATGCGTATAGCAGTTGCTTGTGATCATGCAGGATATCCCAACAAGGCAGATGTGATTGCAGCGGTGCAGGCTGCGGGTCATGATGTGATCGACTTGGGCACCGATAGTAAAGAGAGCGTGGATTATCCAGATTACGCTGTAAAGATTGGGGAATCGATCCTCCATGGCGATGCTGAAAGAGGAATTTTGATTTGCGGTTCTGGGGTTGGCGCTTGTATTGCTGCAAATAAAATTAAAGGGATTTACGCTGCAATCTGCCATGATACTTACTCAGCTCATCAGGGGGTTGAGCACGATGATATGAATGTGCTTTGTTTGGGAGGCCGTATCATTGGACCAGCCCTGATCAAGGAATTGGTCCTGGCATTCCTGAATGCTCGTTTTATTGGTAATGATCCCGGTCAAGGCCGTTTTACTAGGCGGGTGAATAAGGTCAAACAGATTGAAAATAACAACCAATCGTAGCCGGGTTTTCCAAATCAGGTGAATCGTTTTTTTTCACTTGATCTACCCCGGGCATTTTTTCAAAGCCTTAAAAACGCCGTATCGATCTATGTTGATAAGTGCCTGATAAAGGAATTAAGCTAACGTTAAAAAATTTTATGGAGGCATATGGTAAATCCAATCAAGAAATTACACCAATTAGGGCAGTCCATCTGGTATGACAATATTGAGAGGAAATTGTTATTGGACGGCACTCTTGCGGGGATGATCGCTGACAATATGATCCGCGGGATTACCTCCAATCCAAGCATTCTCAATAAGGCTATTTCAAATGACACTTTGTACGATGAGCAACTGAAGACCTTAGCCAAAAAAGGATTCGAGAAAGAAGCAATTTATGAAGCATTGGTTATTGCTGATATCCAGGCTGCCTGTGACCTGTTTTTGCCACTTTATGAGCAATCAGGGGCTGGGGATGGCTATGTGAGTCTGGAGGTCAACCCAACCCTGGCGGCGGACACCCAAGGTACATTGAAGGATGCTGTACGCTTATGGGAGCTTGTTAACCGACCAAACTTAATGGTAAAAATCCCAGCCACAAAAGCAGGTTTACCGGCAATTACCGCGGCTATTGCGGAAGGGATCAACATTAATGTGACCTTGATCTTCGCAATCGAAAGATATCAACAGGTGATGGAAGCTTATCTTAAGGGGCTTGAACGACGCGTGAGCTTGGGAAAGGAAATTAGACGGGTAGCTTCGGTTGCTTCTTTTTTTGTTTCCAGGATCGATTCCAATGTAGATAATGTCTTAAAAACAATTAGCGATCAAAATCCAGAGTCGTCAGGTCAAGCGAATCCCTTACGGGGTAAGATTGCTATTGCTAGTGCTAAAATAGCTTACGACGTTCATAAGCAAGTTTTCCAACAGGAGCGTTTTCAGGTCTTAAGCAGCCGTGGCGCCATGGTGCAAAGACCCTTATGGGCCTCTACAAGTACGAAGAATCCAGCCTATCCGGACACCATGTATGTTGATGAACTAATTGGTCCCGGAACCATTAATACCATCCCTCCAAAGACTCTGGCAGCTTTCCAGGATCATGGTACTGCAAACCTGACTCTGGAAAAAGGCTTGGATGAGGCAAGAGCTTCCATGGAACAGCTTCAAAGTCTTGGTGTTTCATTAACAAAAGTAACAGACGAACTTGAAGAGGAAGGTGTACGAGCTTTCGCTGATTCGTACAGTGATCTACTGGACACCATCGAGAATCGGCGACAAGACAGTACTATATAAGGTTCTTCCCAAAGCTCAAAGTTTATCAAAACGAGTTTTTTTCTGTTATCCCTTTTTCTTGCTTCAGGAATGTGAGTCCATCTCCCAAGCCTCCTTGTGCTGGTACCCGAACGACATGCAAGGCAAAGGTCTCGCCATCGTTAGCTTTTGTGATCCCTGCTGCAATCATTACCAGCTGGTGCGCCTGAGCCGGAAGGGCAACTGGCAGCGTATAGGCTGCATGCCATGGATCTGCTGAACCAGGAGATCTACTCGGTAGCTAACCCCAAGAAACGTGATAGCTCTTCGCAAACAAAGCTGTAACCACCGCCAGCAGTTGGGATCGCTGCCCCCAATTCTGCATAAGAAAGACCTGAAGGATTCCTCGATAGCATATTAGCAATAATGAAGATAGAAGAACCAATTGTGTTGATAACAGAACGAGCAAAAAATTGTTAGAAACCTGTTAGAAACACCAAAACATTTAGATTATATCTACCTGCAAAGCCCCTACATTGGTATAATATTTCAGCAAACATATGTTCAGTGGTCAATGGGAAATTGAATTTTTCAAATCCATCACGCAAAAGCGCACTGAATCATCATTGAAGTATCCACCCATCACCTACATTTTCACTGATGTTGATCAGGCAATCAACCCTGGCGAAATCTTTAGTAGATAGAGGCTTGACAAGGATACTATGATTATTATTGAGGTATGAAAAAGTAATATTTGATGTCCAAATCGCATCATCAAGTTCAAGAGTTTTCCAGGAACTAGCTTCCTGATAAGCGGAGGTTTTTGTGAATCCAACGAGAAACCGTTCTTCACTAATATATATCCTTTTTATTGTTGCCATCGCGATTTTGTTATTCTTTAATTTTCAACAAAATGTTACCTCACAAGAAGAATTAACGATTAACGAAATAGCAATTCAGATAAAAGGCGGTCAGATTACGCATATCATTGAAGATGACAACCAGTTGCAGGTGATTTATGAAGATGGCTCAGAAGCCACTTCTCAAAAAGAACAAAGTTCTACCCTTGTAGAACAGCTGAAAGACCTTGGGGTCACTACAGAGGAGTTGAATCCTGAAAGAATTAAGATAGAAATCAAAGCCCCTGGTGCCTGGGTTGGGCTGATCACAATTTTTAGTTATATTGCTCCCCTGATCTTGTTGGTTGTCATGTTCTGGTTTATCTTCAGGCAGGCGCAAGGCACCAACAATGCTGCCATGGCTTTTGGAAAGTCAAGGGCACGCATGAGTGGAGACCAACCTACGGTAACCTTCGAAGACGTTGCTGGGGTTGATGAAGCCAAAGAAGAATTAGCAGAAGTCGTAGAATTCTTACGGGAACCTGAGAAATTTATAGCCCTCGGCGCGCGCATCCCCAAGGGAGTGCTCTTGGTAGGACCTCCGGGTACTGGGAAAACCTTGATGGCGAAGGCAGTTTCAGGAGAGGCTGGGGTGCCGTTTTTCTCGATTTCTGGCTCAGAATTTGTCGAGATGTTTGTCGGTGTTGGCGCAAGTCGAGTTCGTGATATGTTCGACCAGGCAAAACGGCATGCCCCCTGTATTGTCTTTGTGGATGAAATTGATGCAGTCGGCCGCCAGAGAGGCGCAGGCCTGGGTGGCAGTCATGATGAGCGAGAGCAAACCTTGAACCAGATGCTGGTAGAAATGGATGGGTTTGATACGGATACGAATGTTATTATCGTCGCTGCAACCAACCGTCCGGATGTCCTCGATCCTGCCTTACTCCGACCAGGTCGTTTTGATCGGCGAGTAGTTCTTGATCGACCTGACATTCGCGGCCGCGAAGACATCCTCAAGGTACATATCCGAGGGAAACCTTTGGCGAATGACGTTGACCTTGGTGTGCTTGCTCGGTCTACCCCGGGATTTGTTGGTGCTGATATTGAAAACCTGGTCAACGAGGCCGCGATTCTGGCTGCCCGTCGGAACAAGAAGATGATTGAACAAGACGAATTCGAAGAAGCCATCGAACGCGTTATCGCGGGCCCTGAGCGCAAGAGCCGCCTGATCAGCGAAGGAGAAAAACGCATCATAGCCTATCATGAAGCTGGTCATGCTGTCGTTGCTCACGCTGTTCCAGAAGGCGACCCGGTTCATAAAGTATCCGTAACCGCTAGAGGTATGGCTGGCGGCTACACGATCATGCTCCCCGAAGAGGACCGTACTTTGATGTCCAAGCGCAAGCTTTTCGCAGATATGGTGGGTTTGCTGGGTGGTCGTGCTGCAGAAGAAATTGTCTTTAATGATATCACTTCTGGGGCCTCCAATGACCTCGAGCGAGTAACCAAGATGGCAAGGGCGATGATTACCCGATTGGGAATGAGTGAAGAACTGGGACCGATGGTATATGGTCAGAAAGAAGAACTTATTTTCCTAGGCCGGGAAATTTCTGAGCAGCGCGATTATTCTGAAGCGATCGCTGAGAAGATCGATGGCGAGGTCAGAAAGTTAGTGGGGGATGCCTACAATCAGGCAAAATCCATCTTGACCCGCTATCGCGACAAGCTGGATCTGATTGCAAACCGATTGATGGAAGTTGAAACCCTTACTCGAGATGAATTTGAGGAACTATTTCCTCCTCCTGTAGAGAAAAATGGGGGAACTCCTCTGCCAGTAGCAGCTTGAACCAAAATAAAAAAACTATCCCTAGAGCCACCTTTCTTATTTTACAAAAGGTGGCTTTATTTTTTTGTATGGAAACGATTATTTTACCTTGAAAACCGAAAGTTTACTTCAAGAAAATTTAAATTAGGTATTGACATTTATGAAAATATATTGTAATATATCGCTAGATATTGAAAGTGAAAGTAAGAAATATTAAGGATTGTATTATGTTTACTTTTTCTTATAACCACATTAAGTTTTTCAACGAGGAAGATGCGAGCAGCAGAGAAGCGAAAAATTGTCTTTCGAGATTGATCTTGAATTTATTTCAGATCATTCGGAAGAAGTTTACCTTTCCATGCCGTGTTTCGGGAATGTATTTCTTTCGGGATTTCGAGGATTGATTTTCTGAACAGGCCAATGCTATCCTTTCATGAATCCACCATGAATCTTGAATAGGCATCATGGATTATCACTTAGGAGATGTAAAATGAATACTGCAGACGAAAGAATGATGATCTTGAGAATGATTGAAGATGGGAAAATCAGCGCTGAAGAAGGTGCGCGGTTGTTGTCTTCCGTAAATAAGGAGAATGAAGCGCCTCCTCGTCAGTTAACTGTGGGGAAAAAAGGTGCAAAATGGTTTCGGGTTCGAGTTACTGATACTCAAACCGGAAAAAACAAAGCAACTGTCAGCCTACCGCTGGCTCTGATGGATTGGGGACTGCGAGTTGGAGCTCAATTTGCACCGGAGGTTGGGAATATTAACCTTGGCGAATTATCAGACCTTCTCAGTGAAGGATTGGAAGGGAAGATTGTCGATGTCATGGATGAAGAAGATGGTGAACATGTAGAAATCTTCATCGAATAATACTTCTTGTTTTAAAACAAATAACCAGATCAGTCCGCAGACTCTCTGGTTCCAACAAAGCCTGCAAACTGATCAAGAAAAAATAAAAAAACCCCGTTATTTTCGGGGTTTTTTCATAGGCATTATCCTTGGTAGGCATTATCCTTGGTAGGCATTATCCTTGATAGGCATTATCCTTGATAGGCATTATCCTTGATAGGCATTATCCTGGGTAGGTGGACTAGGATTTAACTTTATTTTCCAAAGTCCTCGAAAGGATTCCTTCTAACTCCTGGTTGTTGTTTTTCCCTTTCTTACCGGATTGCAAGGATTGTGCTTCTTCATCTGTTTGTGATTTTTCCATTGCCTCTCGCATTGCCATTTCCATGGCTGTAGGCACCGGTTTTTCTTCTTTATCACTCTCTACTGCCTGTTTTTTCACTTTTTTAACGATTTCCTGCGGGTTTTCAAGGGTCGCTTTCAAGCTTAATTTGATTTGTTTACGCCGTCGATTGACATTGAGAACTTTGACTTCGATCTCATCGCCAACGCTGACTGCATCCTCTGGGGAGCGAATATAACCATGGGCAAGCTCACTGATATGTACCAATCCAGGACGCTCAGCGCCAATCTCAACGAACGCGCCGTATTT
>CAZTJD010000045.1:12623-28645 GCA_964613985.1 uncultured Anaerolineales bacterium | reverse complement strand
TAGAATCAAACTAAAAAGACTTTACCCATCTATTTCAGGTTGACTTAGTACTAGGTATATAGGGGTATTTACGCATTTAGAAACTTTTCCTTCCTTTCATAAGGAGGTACTATTCTTTCATGATTTACTTCCTTTCCCTTTATAAGAAATAGGCTTGGATGCCTCAACAAAAAAAGACGAATTTGAGACCTTTTGTTTTCGTCAAAGGTTTAATAAACGATGAAATCAACTTCTAAATGGCTCCATAAAATATCCACTTCGTGGGTTACCTTGTTGGCTTTGGTAATCTTCCTTATATTTGTGGTAACTGTACTACCCGGACAGACAGCTGCTGCTGAAGCATATGCTAAAGGCAATGGTTCGCCAGATACCTCTTTTACCTACACAAAGGAAGAATTATATAGGATGGCGGAACGGTATGGAGAAGAAGGTCGAGAAGCCTATATTCGCGCCCGTTGGACCTTCGACCTGTTCTTTCCCCTGGTTTACACCGCTTTCTTGGTAACATCAACAAGCTGGCTTTTCAAGAGGGTCTTCCCAGAGAACAGCCCCTGGCAGCTTGCAAACTTTGTCCCCTTTCTGGGAATGATTTTCGATTTCTTGGAAAATAGCGCCGTAACAGTGGTATTAGCTCGTTATCCCAACCAAACCCCAGTGGTTGACGTATTAGCACCTGTCTTCACCCTGATCAAATGGGTTTTCGTAAGCAGCAGTTTTGTCCTTCTACTGCTGGGATTAGGTATCCTGGTAGGGCGGTGGTTGCGGGGAAAAATTATCCCAGCTCAATCATAACCTTCATATACTCCCCGTTTGACTCCTCAATCGCCTGGTAAGCTTCCAGGTAGCGGCTAAATTCAAAACGATGGGTGATTAGTTCATCCAGGCTCAATTTTCCTTTTTGAACCAGGTCGATTGCAGTCTTATAATCTGAATCCTGATACATCAACGTACCAACCAGCTTTAGTTCCCGATCCTGCACCAGGCCCATGTCCACCACCGGCTTCGCCCCAAAGACTCCCACAACCACGATGGTTGTACCTTTGCGAGCATTGTTTACCGCTTGATTAATGGTCTCTTGAGAGCCAACACACTCTAAGATCAGGTCAGCTCGATCAAGACCAAAATGGTTCAGGATTGCCTGTTCCAGGTCTTGCTCAGCAGTATTGATGGTGTAATCAATCCCACAAGCTCGGGCTTTATCCAATTTATAATCTTTTAAGTCAGTTATCATTACACTCTCAGCTCCAAAGGCTTTGGCCACCTGAGCGACCAGGTTGCCAATAGTGCCGGCGCCTAACACCAGGACCTTCTTCCCGTTTACATCACCGCCTTTCGAGACTGCATGGACTGCCACAGAGATGGGTTCTATCATGGCTCCATGATCCAAGCTGATCGACTCAGGTAACTTGTAAATGATATCGGCAGGGAGCGGGAAATATTCCTGTGCGGTACCGTCGGTTTGAAAACCCATCACCTTTAAGTTTTCACAGATGTGGTACATACCATGTCTGCAAGGGTAGCATTCCCCACAGACCACCTGGGGAGCGAAGGTGATTTTATCTCCTGGAGCGAAACCTTCTACCGCCTCCCCAACCGTAGTTACCTCGCCTGAAACCTCGTGTCCCTGAATAATAGGGTAATCTGTGTAAGGGTGCTTCCCATGGAAAACATGGATATCCGAACCACATATTCCTATTCGCCTGGTATGCAGCATCACCTGGTCTGGTTTTAAAACGGGCATTTCAATCTCGAGAAATTCTATCTCTCCTGGCTTAACCATGACCGCTTGTTTCATTGAAGACTCCTGGAAAATAATTATCTGAAATCTAGGATTGAGTCTCTAAAGACATTCCCATGGCTAGATTTTTTTCAGCTCGTCTATACTGTTCTTATATCAATACTGACAACCACAAATTGCATTGAAGAGATTGTACATCGAATTAAATTAAAAGGATGAACATAACAGCGGAAAAATGTGACAGGATTTTATCACCAAATAAATACCTCAGGATGTTTACAACGAACATATTTGATCTATCCTTAGGAAATATTTCGGTCAACCTCAAAAATAAATCCCTTTCTTGGCCAAGTTATGATCTTGCAACCACATCACAATCCCAAAGTTTCCATAACTAGGTCACACCCGCTGGGGATTGAATTCTAATGCTAAGTGAAGTGTGAGATTGAAATCTTTTTCAACTCATTTTAATCCTGCCTTCATGATATTGCCGGCCATTCCCTTTATAATCTATTACACGAAGAACCATAAAGTAGTTAATCCCGAATAACGAGTTTTAGCTTATTGTCACGAAAATAAGTAAGGATAGGATTTTAATCCAACTCGGTAGTGTAAAAAAATGCAAAAGACAACAATTCTAGTTCTATTGACTGTATAAATTACGCATTCCCATATTTTGATTTTTGTATCCATCCCATGAAGAAATGGTGCTTTGTTCTGATAATTTCATTTAGTTTGATGATCCCTAGTCATGGGATAGCTCAGGAGATTCCAACCTTCGATACCTTAGAAATTGATCTTTGGCCTGAGTACGACCAGCCTGAAATGTTAGTCATATACCGGGCAGAATTATCTAATGATGTTTCCCCTCCAGTTGAAATAAAATTTCGGATCCCAGTGGAAGCGGGAGAACCTCATGCAGTCGCGGTCCGTAATTCCAATGGTTCACTCCTGACTGCTCCATACGAACGGAGTGTTGCAGGAGAATGGGCAATAATTACATTAATTGCAACCATGCCTGGGATTCAACTCGAATATTACGATCCCCAAATTCAAAAAATCGATACTCATCGAACATTCCAATATGTCTGGCCGGGGGACTATCTTGTCGAATCATTGTCCGTCCAATTACAGCAACCCTTTGACGCGAGCCAGGTTAAGGTCATACCAACTCAGACCAGGATTGTTTCAGGTTCTGATGGATTAAGTTACCACATCATCGAGTTAGGGGGTCAACCCGCAGGTGTTTCAATGATTGTTCGTATCGAATATAACAAATCAAGTGACAAATTAACCGTTGAGAGATTGCCGGTACAACCCGTTTCGCCAATAACCAGCAGTATTTCCGGTCATATGAATATGGACAAGATTCCGTTGGTCCTTGTAATTTTCGGCTTATCATTGCTTACAGGTGGAATATACTGGTATTGGAAATTGGGAAAACAACAGGTTAATCCCAAAGTCAAGGCACACCAAAAACACCCGGCCAGCGTCCCAAGAAATTTAAAAACAAACGATGATGAAACGATTTATTGCCTCCAATGTGGAAAACGAGCAGTCGATGGTGATCGGTTTTGCCGTTCTTGTGGAACGAAATTGCGCAGGAACTAACATTTAATTTCCCACCTGGTATTAAAATTTTCATCCGCCTAAAAAAATAAATTCATCTCTTCTTTATTCATTCTCATCAGGTTTTCCATGGCTTCTCAGGAAAAATTAATCTTCACGTGACAGAATCAGCCCGATGGTGAGGAGGAAGCAGAATATCATAATGTCTCCTTCACAATACTTATCTTAAAAGATAACCATCTCTTGTTTATAGGTACCTCCATCATTGGAAAGTTATTTAGAAATTTAAGGGTTCGATTTTAAGAATATCCTTTCTTGACCAATGTTTGGAAAAGCAAACACGGGTGAAAAGATAACAGCAACATTTGAAACCAGGTGTTAACACCTACCTGGTTTTCCTGGAGGTTGAACATGGCTGATGGCCCAACGTTGCAGGTTATTGCCGAGAAGAATATAAAATTTTATATTGGTGGTTTTATAATTATTGCCGCAATAGTGTATTTAATCGCATCATCAACCAAAACTTCTGCACAATATTTCCTTACAGTTAATGAGGTATATTCAAAAGGGGATGAATACCTCGACCGTGATCTACGCATATCTGGTGCGGTCATCGGTAATTCCATTGAATATGATCCTGAATCCTTGAGGATTACGTTTGAAATCGCTCATATTCCCGGTGACAATCATGAAATCGAGAAACAAGGCGGTTTGGCAGCAGTGCTAAACAAAGCGGTTTCTGATCCAAATAATAAAAAAATAATGATTATTTACATTGGCCCCAAGCCCGATTTACTTAAGAATGAATCTCAAGCGATCTTGACCGGTCGTCTCGGTGAAGATGGTATTTTTTATGCTGATGAACTGCTGCTTAAATGCCCAACAAAATACGAAGATGCAGTCCCTGACCAGGTGGAAGGATAACCTTATATTGGATTTTTCTTTTTGAGGTAATCTTTTTGGACGAGTCAGTAATCCTAGCCAGAGGAATCTACCTGGTTTTTATTTGCACAGAACGTTCTTGTGGGACGACCATTTTATGAAGAAGATATGATTCCCAATCTTGGTTTTGGCTCCCTAATCATCACTTATTTCATCTCACTTTACGGGATCGGCGCTTCTATTTATGGGCTACGTAAGAAGAAGCCATTTTGGGTAGATAGCGCACGCAACGCTATGCTCCTTACCTTCCCACTTCTCACCATATCCTCGCTCAGTATCATTTTCTTATTAGCAAAAAGTCATTTTGAAGTTGAATATGTTGCCAATGTAACCAGCCGAAGCATGCCTATGTATTTGAAGGTCACCGCACTCTGGGGAGGACAGGCAGGCTCTCTTCTTTTCTGGTCATGGTTGATGTCAGCTTTTGCCACTGCGGTCACTTTACGCAAATGGGATCGTGACCGGGAATTCCTTCCTTGGGTAATTTTGGTCTCCCTTGTCACCCTTTCATTCTTCCTATCCTTGAACATATTTGTTGAAAATCCCTTTGCCCGGTTATGGGTCACCCCCAGTGGTCAGATCGTTAGAAAGATGTTTCAGTCTGAAGGATCACAGCTCTTTTTTCCCCAAGACGGACAGGGTTTGAACCCACTGCTTCGCCATCCTGGAATGATCATCCATCCTCCCATGTTATATTTGGGTTTTGTTAGCTTTGTCATTCCCTTTGCCTTTGCAATTGCTGCCCTGGCGACTGGTCGAACGGATGATCGCTGGATCCATTTAACCCGTCGTTGGGTCTTATGGGCTTGGATGTTTCTATCTTTAGGCCTTGTATTAGGTGGGCGCTGGGCGTATGATGTTCTCGGCTGGGGAGGATACTGGGGTTGGGATCCTGTAGAAATCGCCGCGTTTATGCCCTGGTTAACCGGAACAGCATTTCTACATTCAGTAATGATTCAGGAAAAACGAGGAATACTTAAACAATGGAACATGGTACTCATCATCCTGACCTATGACCTGGTTATTTTTGGCACATTCCTAACTCGTTCAGGGGTGCTATCTTCGGTACATGCCTTTGCCCAGAGTGCAATTGGACCATTGTTCTTCGCCTTTATCGGTATTACCCTGACAGTGTCTTTGGGGCTCCTGCTTCATCGTTGGAACGACCTCAGGGGAGAAACAGAAATGAAATCGCTGCTCTCTCGAGAGGCCTTATTCTTGCTAAATAACCTGCTCTTCTTAGGAATCTTCATTGTCTGTTTTTGGGGGGTTTTGTTTCCACTTATTTCTGAGATCATCACCGGACAAAAGGTTACTGTCGGTCCTCCCTTTTATGAACGGGCAAACGCCCCCCTGATGGCAGTTCTGCTGCTTCTTATGTCCGTCGCCCCACTTTCTGGTTGGGGACTCTCCACCTACAAAACCATTGGACGGGCGATTTGGAAACCAGCAATTGCAGCTGTCCTGGTCTTGATAGGCGTACGAATTTTAGGAATTCAAAATCCTTATGCATTGGTTGGGTTTTTCCTGGTCGCACTAGTCCTTTGTGTCACATTCTACGAATACTGGCGAGGGGTTAATGCTCGACATCGAGGTCATAATGAGCCTTATATCATTGCCTTTTGGAGTTTAATTCAACGTAACCGCCGCCGGTATGGTGGTTACCTGATCCATATCGCAATGGCTATGATAGCAATTGGTATTATTGGCATCGAGTTGTTCCAGACCGAAACTCAGGGTACGCTCTCCCAGGGAGAAACGATGGTGTTGAATGACTACACAATCCGTTATGATTCTCTATCTGTTTTTGATGTACCGGATGGACGAAACGTAGCTAGGGCTGTTGTCAGTGTTTTCAAAAATGGGCAGTTCATAACCGAACTCTACCCACGCCGAGACTTTTATTATGACTCCAACCAGGCAATAACGATACCCGGCGTTCGCAGCACGATTGAAGATGATTTTTACGTTTTGTTAGTAGACTGGCAGGAAATCAGCAACCAAAGCGCAACTTTTAAGGTATACCGCAATCCATTGGTCAACTGGTTGTGGTATGGTTCATGGGTTTTATTTTTTGGAACCCTGATAGCAGCCTGGCCGAGGGACGAACGCGCGACACATTTCAAAGGTGCCCGGAAAAAGTCCTATCAGGTTGGTGTTGCAGAGTAGATAATGAAAATACTCAGAAGAAAAATTTTCTCCGTTTGTATATTGACTTTATGGCTTCTATTTTTCTTAATAATGATTGTCTCCGCCCAGGAAAACGAACCGCAGACGATCAGTGATAATGAAGTAAACGCAATAGCAAAACAACTATATTGTCCAGTATGTGAAAATATCCCCCTAGATGTATGTGGAACCCAGGCCTGCATTCAATGGCGAGAGTTAATACGCAGCAAAATTGCTGAAGGTTGGAGCGAAGAGGAAATAAAAGATTACTTTGTCCTTCAATATGGAGATCGTGTATTGGCAGAACCTCCTCGTCGCGGCCTGAATCTGCTGGTTTATCTTGTCCCCCCTGTCGCGTTTCTGGCTGGTATAGTTATCCTTTACCGTGGAATTCGATCCTGGCGTGACACTGATAAAGGTGATGATCATCGCAGGAATGACCAGGAGGAAGCAAACTTAGACGATTATATTGCCCGCTTAGAAAAAGAACTGCAACAAGTCGATGAATGAAAGGTAATCATTAGTCAATAAATCCTTCGATATTGCGGTTTAAAATTATAACTGGATAATATTGATAATAATTACAAGTTGAATATGACAGAAGAAAGTCTAAATAGTTCAAAAGTTGGTGGACAGACTTCCCAGGGCTTGAAATGGGGCCGTGTCCTGATCTGGATGGGATTGTTCGGTCTGCTAGGTTTGGTCGGTTTGGGACTCAACCGTAGACATGAAGGACCAGTGAGCCCTGGTCAACCTGCTCCAGCGTTTATCTTTACCACTTTTACTGGTCAGGAGATTGCTTCCAACGACCTTCAAGGTAAAGTTGTGGTAATAAATTTTTGGGCATCCTGGTGCAAACCATGTGAAAGCGAAGCCGCTGATTTAGAAACCGCCTGGCAAAGCTATCAGGACAGGGCTGATGTAATCTTCCTGGGGGTTGATTATGTCGATACCGAGCCGGAAGCTATGGCTTATTTAAAGAAATATGACATCACTTATCCTAATGGCCCCGATTTACGGACAATCATTTCCCAGGCTTTCCGCATCAGGGGTGTCCCAGAGACTTACATTATCGGGTCTGACGGGATATTGACCCACGCCCAAATTGGTCCATTCACATCTGTGGCACAAATCCAAAGCTTTATCGATCCTATTCTTCCTGATTATCCATAAACAAAATCGTATTCAAACAGTATGGACATTGGCTCAATTCTTTTAATTCTCGGTATTCTCCTCCTGGTCATACTATATATCAGTCAGCCACTGATTAATAAACGTGCTGTCGTTGTCAGTGATGAAGAACGGGAATATTCATCACTCCTCGCAGACCGAGATCGCATCCTTAATACACTTCAGGATTTGGATTTTGATTATGCCTTGGGAAAAATACCAGAAGAGCGTTATCCCTCCGAGCGTGCCGAACTGCTCCAACATGGTGCTGCGATCCTTCGTAAGATGGATAAATATAAAGGGGAAAAAATAAAAGATATAGAAAATACTCGGCTGGAACGTGAGTTGGAGGTAGGAAAAGGTGAAAAGCCCATTTCGCACCTTTACTCTGTTGAGGATGATCAACTCGAAGCCATGATTGCAAAAAGGGTTCGCGACAGGCAAGAAAAATCGAATGGTTTCTGCTCACAATGTGGGCATGCCGTTCAACAATCAGACATGTTTTGCCCTAGGTGTGGTCATTCCCTTCGGGAAATTTCCTCTAGTTGATGTCAATGAATAGATCTTTTGGAAACATCCAGGAAAAACAAGGAAAATCGATCATTTTCCAAAGCAGATTAATGGCAAAAATCAAAGTCCATCCTTTAATCCTTCTTTTCCTGTTAATCTCCTTAAGTAGTTGTCTATCATTAGCAGAAGATATCACCCCACCACCTGGGTTAAATACTCCCACCACACAGCTTACGCCAAAAGTTAACCCAACCCAGCAAAATATGAGCATTGTGTTCCCACGAGAAATCCCCAATCCAAACAAGGGTGCTGTTATTTACGTGGAGAAATGTTCCTCCTGCCATGGGGTAAACGGCTTGGGAGATGGGCCTGACGCTGCAGTAATTGAAAATTCCGTGCCTGCCTTGGGTTCAATTACCCTTGCCCAAACTGCATCCCCTGTCGAGTGGTACATCATTGTCAGCCAGGGCAACATGCGGGCATTTATGCCTCCATTTTCAAGCCTTAGTGATCAGGAACGATGGGATGTAGTGGCTTATTTATTCACCCTCAGTGAGCCACCCGAAATTGTGTCGCAAGGGAAAACCTTGTTCGTTGAGAATTGCGTCAAATGTCATGGTGAGGATGGAAGCCAAGGAGCTGTGGATTTATCAGATCAGGTCTTTATGAGTGGACAGTCTACCGACAGCATGATTGCCATAATCTCCGACGGTCATGAATTAATGCCGGCATTCGAAGCATTAAGTTCAGACCAGTTATGGGCACTCACAGCCTACCTCCGCCAGGCTGCTTTCGTTCCTTTTGAGACCCAAATCGCCTCAGATCTATCTGCAACAGAGGCAATTGCTCCAGAATCACCCTCAAATGCTTCAGAGTCTGCTGAGCAAGCAGAACTACCGCCCCATGAGGAAGAAACCAATTCTGGATTTGCGGATGTCGAGGTAACCGTACTCAATCATTCGGATCAAGCTTTACCATCTGATTTGGAGATTGTCCTGCGTGGTTATGATGAGATGTCTGAAAGCTACACCCAAACGCTTACACTCAAAATGGGCAACGCCGTAGAGTTCAAAGAAGTGCCGATGAAATTGGGCAGGATGTATTTTGCTACCATAGAACATGGCAATGCGACTTATGGATCGAATGTTATTAGTGTCGAAGAGGATATTTCCTCACTGGCTTTTGAGATCCCTTACTACCCACCTACCACAAACCCAGCAATCCTAAACGTTGATCGAATGCATATTTTCATCGATTTTGTCGATGACCAAACCCTTGAGATTGTTCAACTATATATCTTCTCAAATCCGACCAATCTGGTCCTTGTACCAAAAGAGGCTGATGGTACTGTTGTAAACTTCGATATCCCATCAAATGCCAGCAACCTCTATGTGGAGGAAAATTTGCGCTTGGCATATCGAAAAACGAATAGCGGTTTCGGTATTATCAGTGTTTATCCTGATATTGATTCTTACCAGGCAGTTTTTTCCTATCAGGTCCCTTATATAAATAAAAGTTTAAACTTATCGATACCGATCGGTATGGAAACACACGCCTTGATTGTTTTAGCACCTGCAAACGGGTTTAAAGTAAAAAGCGACCTTCTGGAAAATGCTGGTACTCGTGAGTTTGAAGGTGTAAGCTACAATATGTTCACAGGAACCGGTATTGGTACTGGAAATTCACTTCTTCTAAACCTATCTGGGCGCCCGAAAGTCACTGACAACCTTTTGATATCAAGCGGTAACTCGAGGAGCAATCTGATCATTGGCTTGGGTGGTTTTGGGCTGGCATTGATCACAACGGGCTTAATCCTGGGGCGGAGAAACCAAGATGACAAGGAAAAACATTTAGAAGGTGAAACGCGGGAAGATCCCATGTCAGAAACAGCGCTAGACCTCATAGACGCGATTATCGCCTTAGATGACCAGTATCGTTCAGGCAGATTGCCCAAAGAGGCTTATTATCAGAGAAGAGCTGTGCTGAAGGAAAGATTGCGGGGGGCTGTAAAATCAGAATGATTGAAGTAAAAAACCTGACCAAGCGGTTTGGACATAAAGTTGTTCTCCAGGGATTAGATTTCCAGGTGAGTCAGGGTGAAGTTGTGGCTTTGTTGGGACCAAACGGTGCTGGGAAAACAACGTTTTTACGCATTCTGGCATCGCTCTTACGCCCTTTGACGGGTCTGGTCCGGATTGCTGGATATGAGTTACCAGGACAGGCTGCCTCTGTTCGAAGACATCTTGGCGTAGCTTCTCATTTACCGTTGCTATATGGGGATCTAACTGCGGAAGAAAACCTCAGGTTTTACGGTCGCATGTATTCTGTTCCTGATCTTGAGGAAAGGATCAGCGAGGTTATATCTCTGGTAGGTCTTATAAATCGTAAACGAGACCTGGTGCATACATTTTCTCGTGGTATGCAGCAACGGCTGGCGATCGGACGAACTGTACTCCATGACCCTGAAGTGATTTTATTCGATGAACCCCATACAGGTCTCGATCAGGATGCCTGCATTATGCTTGATATGGTACTTCAGCAGGTTGCTGTTCGTGGTCGTACGGTTGTGATTACCTCTCATGACCTGGCACGAGTCTCTAGACTGGCAAACAGGTTCGATGTCCTTTCAAGGGGGCAGATTATCGCCTCAACACAGAATAACGATTTAGGCGAGGGCGATTTATTAGATTTTTACCAGCAAGCTATTCACAGGACTGAGGAGTTTCAATGAAAGTAGGGAAAAACGAGCAATATAGCACTCCACAAAGCTGGGCCTTTTTTCGGGCGATGACTGCCATTATCCGCAAGGACCTGACTTCTGAATGGCGAAGTAGAGAGCTGTTCATGGCAATGTTGGTTTTTGCTCTGCTGGTGATCCTTATTTTTAATTTTGCTTTAGAACTGGATGCACGATCGCGTGCCTCGATGACTTCTGGGGTTTTATGGGTAACTTTTGCCTTTGCCGGCACGCTTGGTTTGAATCGCTCGATGGCCTCCGAAAAAGACCGCGGTTGCCTGGACGGCCTCTTGCTGGCTCCCGTAGATCGGACTGCAATCTACTTTGGTAAAGCCATTGGTAACCTGATCTTCATGTCTATTGTCGAGCTGATCGTCTTACCGATTTACAGCATGCTTTACAATATTAACCTGTTCCGTCCGGGATTGTTATTGGTTGTAATGCTGGGATCTATTGGTTATGTAGCAGTGGGTACTCTGCTCTCAACAATGGCTGTCCAGACTCGGACCCGAGATATCCTGCTGCCAATCCTTCTCTTTCCACTTGTTATTCCAGTGCTTATTGCGGCAGTAAAAGCGAGTGGTGGAATTCTGCAAGGTTTACTCTTTGAAGATATCCAAAATTGGATAAATTTATTAATCGTATATGATGTCATCTTCATCGCCATTGCCTTCATGCTCTTTGATTATATCGTGGAGGAATAGTTGAGAATCCTATCAGGAACTACTACTAGTTATCGAAATTTCTCTGCGGGTGATTAGCAATCCTTTGTATGGTCTATTTGAACTATTTTATGCCTTAAGGTGCTCTTCTATCCAATATTCAAGTGAGTTTAGCAAAACTTAGGAGTTCATTATGGCACCAAAACCCCGCTTTTTATCAATCCTTGATTCCATCACCGCTGTTCTGTTCATTATCTCAATCAGCATGGTACTATTTTACGCTCCCAGAGAAGCCGTGATGGGGGATGTACAGAAGGTTTTCTATTACCATGTAGCCACTGCATGGGTCGGTATGCTGGGGTTCATGGTTGCCATGGTTGTCGGCATCATTTATCTCAGGACGAATGAAATGAAGTGGGATATCGCCGGTCTTGCAGCAATTGAGATCAGCTTCGTGTTCTTCTTTATCACCATCATCCTGGGATCCATCTGGGCTCGACCCATCTGGAATACCTGGTGGACCTGGGATCCTCGCCTGACCACTGCTGCCATTGTCGAACTGATCTATGCCGCATATCTGATGCTCCGCTCAGGTATTGAAGATCTGGAACGACGAGCAAAATATGGCGCCGTCTACGCCATCTTAGGATCAATTTCAATTCCGCTGACCTTTCTATCTATCCGACTGCTTCGCACAATTCATCCTGTTGTGGTTGGAGATCATGATCCTTCGACCAAAGGAGGGTTTGACATGACACCAAGGATGCAGCTGACCTTTTTCTTTAGCCTTTTTACTTTTACGGTGCTATTCATCGACATGTACTGGCATCGAATGCGACAGGGAAAGCTGGCAGCCATTGTCGAACAGCTGCGAGTGAAAGTTTCCAGCTAGCGGAGGATAAAATGAATTTATTCGCGCTTTTAACCACCCCCGCCAATACCACCAGCTACTATATTGCTGGATATGCCGTTTTCTTCGTTGTGATGGTCATCTATATTACGATTTTATTCATCCGCAACAGAAACCTGAAACAAGAATACGACATATTGGTTAAGTTAGATCAAGAGTTGTAATCCAAATAGTCTAATTCCTCACTTGTCTAGGGATGATTTCGAATCCAACACTTAGCGCGGTTGCCATGGCTTTTGCTGGTTATAGTAAATCCCATTTGCGTCCAATAATAATAACAGGATTGGACCCAGTACATTTGTTCACACCAAGCTTACGATAAATATTTTCAAGATGGAGCTTGACCTTGCTGACTGAGATAGAACACTGTTCGGCAATTTCAAGGCTGGATAAATTGGCGCTTAATAAATCCTCGTTCCTTATCAAAGGCAATACGATCGAAATATTAATGTTACAATTATCGCTTGTTATCTCTCCGAAAACAACATGTTGGAATCTTTCGTTGGAAATCATAAAACCTAATTCTAGGAGACAAGATGATCACGGTCCCCACTTATTACATCTTGGCTGCTATTGCAGTTCTTATTGTTGGTATCTCAAAAAGCAGTTTTGGCTCTGGGTTGGCAGTATTAGGGGTTCCCCTGATGGCCTTGGCGGTTCCCCCTGCCCAGGCTGCCGCAATCTTACTTCCCTTACTTATCGCACTCGACTTGTTCAACCTGTTCCATTATCGATCTCGTTTTGACCGGACCAATTTATGGATGATGCTACCAGGTTCAATGGTTGGAATCTTGATCGGGGCACTGACCTTCCGGTACCTATCCGACGCCCATATCCGGATCATGATTGGAGGGATTGCGGTTATCTTTGTCATTTACTATTTTGTAAATAAACAAAGAGAAAAACCCAAGACTGAACCCAACTGGGCTGCGGGAACCTTTTGGGGTACGCTTTCAGGATTCACTAGTTTCGGTGTCCATGCTGGGGCATTACCAGCAAGTGTTTACTTACTTCCTCAACGATTAGACAAAACAATTTTTGTTGGCACGACGGTGATTTTCTTCGCGATTATAAATTTTGTAAAACTAATCCCATACTCTTTGCTGGGCCAACTTAATCATGAAAACCTGCTGACTTCTTTAATACTAGCACCCTTTGTGCCAATCGGTTTTTGGCTGGGGATCAATCTACATAAGCGTGTTAACGAGAGAATTTTTTATATCCTGGCATATTCATTTTTATTAATTGCTGGGGTAAAGCTGCTGTATGAGGGAATAATGAATTTGTAAGCTCCTATATTTAGTTATATAAATTACATTTAAACAGTGGGTTTTGTTTACCATCGTTGGAACCCTTGCAAAAATCTCGCAATAATTTCAATCCAAATCTTTGGTCGAGAAGACCGAATATCACATAGAACCAATGGATATTTGTACCTTAAAAATCCACCCAATCAGTTAATTCGAAAACCCCAAATTGATTAAGTCACCTGTCAATTCTCTGTATATCGATAAGTACGAACATGGTGATTCATAGATATTACAGGAAAACTAAATACAACTGCTCATTCAGATGGAAAAAATTAAAAAGTTTCCTTATTATCTGCGTTTATCAGCGACCAATTAGACAGTATCGGATAGTTAGAAAAATATAAAATCCACAAAATTAGGTGTTCGTGGAAATTTTTACCGCTTTCTCAATTTCCCGTACTATTAACAGAAGATCGTACCCGATCTCCAACATCTTCTCTTGAGTGAGTCGGTAAGATGGTCCGGCTATAGCGATGGAGGCAATTGGCAGGTTGTCTTGATCCAAGATGGGGACAGCAATTGCATTTATTTCTTCTTCATACTCTTCCATGGATATAGCAAATCCCCGCTTTCTGGTTTGTTCAATATTTTCTTGGAATTCTTCATGCGAATCTAGCGTGTATTGTGTATATTGATGCATTCCATGTTCTATTACCTTTTGTAAAACTTCTGGGGGAGAGAATGCCAGGATGGCTTTCCCAGATGCCGTACAAAAAGCTGGAAGCCGTTGTCCGATTGCAGCTGCCAACTTTACCCGCTGAGGGCTTTCGATCACATCCAGATAGATTACATCCGGTGTATCTAAGACCGCGAGATTGGTAGTTTCCAGATGTTCTTCGCTTAACTGACGCAAATAGGGAGCAACTACATGTCGCAGATCATTTTGTTCAAGAGTGAGATATGCCATTTGGAGAATATTGATTCCTAATCTGTAAGCCCCGGTTGACTTATCTCGTTCAACAAAATGTTTTTCCTCTAAGGTAGTTAATATACGGTGGACTGTACTTTTATGTATATCAACTTTTTTGGAAATTTCAGTCAATGTTAACTCTGGTGTTTGTCTCGAAAAACATAACAATACATTTAATGCCCGTTCAACCGCACGAATAGGTTGACTCATTTTCCACCTACCAACAAATAACAAAGTTTTATAGAATGAAACTCATATATATTCATGGAAATTTAACATAGAGAGATCATATTGTCAACAAATACCCCATAACCTGACTCTAACTTTTAAAATTACAAGGAATAACTATTGACAAAAAACCTTGGATTTGCTATAGTATTATTGTTTCATATTATAATACTTGGTATCGTCTAGCAAGACAATTTGAATTATAAAATCATTTTAAACATTCCTTTCTCAACATAATGTTGGGAAAGGAAGAGTTTTTCCCGACAAGAGATTATTAAATTTAATCTCATGTAAATGAGATCCCAATGATTCTTGATTATCTTTTTAGAGGAGGATTGTGAATGTCTGAAACATACACATTGGTTGATGCTGCAATGAAGATCATTCAAGATCGGCGCAGTATTCGTGATTATACGGATGAGCTGGTTTCGGAAGAAGATCTTAAAATGATCCTTGAATCGGCAAGGCAGTCACCATCAGGTGAAAATGCCCAACCTTGGCGATTCGTCATTGTAAAAGATCCTGAAACTCGAAATAATTTAGGAGCCTTGGCAGGGGGTGGCAGTGGTCGTCGTTTCACCGCAGAGTTCGTTACGAAAAAAATGCAAGCGCGTTTCTCTACACTTGAAGATGAGCAAAAGAAAAAGGCTGTTTTCGAGAAATTGACCTCAGGCAAGGTTTCTACATTTCTTGCAAATGCCCCCGTAAACATTGTTGTATGCGGTAAAAAAGATGTCTGGGACATGCCATACGATACATCTGCTGCTATCGAGAACATGCTTTTAATGGTGACAGCCTTAGGACTAGGCGCTTGTTGGGTCATTGCACCTTGTATTGACATCCGTGATGAGGAGAGGATAAAAACATTGCTGGGTTTACCGGAGGGGTATAAAGCTGTCAGCATCATCGCAATCGGTCACCCAACACGTCCGCATCGACCGCGCCCACGACTTCTGATGCATGAAATCGTGTTTAACGAAAAATGGGATGAACCTTACTATGAGGAAAAATCATGACCGAAAAGAAGATTCCACTGGAATATGCAAATAGCTTGATGTATGACCTGGAGAAAGCCTTCTGGGATGAGCGCGGAAAAGGTGCACGATTCCGAACAACCAAGGTCGGGCAGGCATACTTTACCGATAAATTCTTCCCTCTGATCAAATC
>CAZTJD010000045.1:0-12613 GCA_964613985.1 uncultured Anaerolineales bacterium | reverse complement strand
GGGTCCGGGTCGAAGGGTGCATCCACCGGGAAGTGGAGCACAGGATGCTAGCGAAAGACATTGAGCCTTTTACCTGTGTACCAGCAAACCTGATCGTCCTGGCGATTGAGGAGAAACTTGACAAACCGGTTGAGCTGGCTGAAATAAAAATCGAAGATAGCGCCTGTCAGCTTCTGCTGGTGGTATTTGATGAACGCCCAACCCTTGACTAGGAGACACGCATGACGAAGGTGACCAGTCTGGCTGATGCGGTAGCCTCAATTCCAATGAGGTCGCATGTGTCTTTATCCGGTTTTGCCACCGCGAGATGTGCAATGGCATTTGCGCACGAGGTCATCCGCCAAGGATTGAACAATCTCACAGTATCACAATGCGTCGGAGCCATGGATGCGGATATACTGGCAGGTGCTGGCGCAATCTCTCGGATCATTTATGGCGGCGGATCACGCGGACGCTCGGGACAACATTTCTGCCTGAACCGGGCAATTGAACAAGGAACAATCATTGCGGAAGAATACAGCAGTCTGTCGATGGCTTTTCGGTACCTGGCAGGTTCATTAGGCTTGCCGTTTATCCCTATCCGTTCGTTGCAGGGTTCTGACATCCTCAAACATTTGCAGGATATTTCACCAGATACGACCAGTATATTAAAAGATCCCTTTACAAGCGATGAATGGCTAGTATTGAAACCGCTGATCCCGGATGTTGCTGTAATCCAGGTTCAGGTTGCAGATGATGAGGGGAATGCCTGGATTTTAGGTCCCCGTTGGGAAAATGTGGAACAGGTCAAAGCGAGTAAAAGAACAATCGTTATTACCGAGCGCCTTGTCTCTACCGAGATGATCCGCAGTGATCCTGGGAAGACATTGATCCCGGGATTTCGAGTATCCCACGTGGTTGACCTGCCCTTTTCAGCACACCCCAGCGGTGTTTACCAGGCTTATGACTTCGATGCAGAACATATTGAAATCTATGCGTCCGCATCGAAGACGCCGGAAGGATTCCAGGAGTACCTAGACAAATATGTATTTGGTGTAAAAGATCACTGGGACTATTTGGAAAAGCTTGGCGGGATGCAATACTTGAATCAACTGGTCGCTGATCCAATTCTGGGATATTAGTGGATAAAGGAACTATGACTTCTAAACCTGGTTACACAGCTTTCGAACTGATGGCGGCCGCGGGGGCACGCGAGCTAAAGGATGGCGAGATCGTGGCGGTTGGCCTTGGATTACCGGTTGTAGCTGCTTTTCTAGCCAAACGGACTCATGCTCCCCATATCACTATTATGCTCGAATTGGGTATAATCGATCCCGAACCGCTCGAAATTGCCGTACATGGTCTTTCTGACCCCAGAATCTGGTATCGCGCCAAGGTCCATGCCAGTTTTGTGGACATGCTTGGAGCCGTTTTACATCGAGGGTTGGTTGATGTCGGCTTTCTGGGCGGGCTTGAAATTGATGCCTATGGCAATCTTAATACAACATTACTAGGCGACATCAAGGGAAAATTCCGTCGCTTTACAGGCAGCGGTGGGGGAAATGATATTGCTTCTAGTGCCAAACGCACCGTGATGATCATGCGTCACGAAGAGAGGAAACTGAATGAAGCAGTTTCCTTTATTACAAGTCCTGGTTACCTTAGGGGGAATGGTGAGCGCTCCGCCCTTGGTTTGACGGGAGGTCCCAGCCGTGTAATCACTGACAAGGCCGTTTTTGGCTTTGACCATATCAGCAAGCGCATGAAAATCGAGACCATTCACTCCGGTTATTCTCTTGATGATGTTCTTTCGAACATGAGCTTTCGTCCAATTGTTCCGGATACGATTCCCGCTACTGAACCACCCACTGCAGAACAAGTACGCACAATAAGAGAAGAAATCGATCCAGAAGGAAAATACGCTTGATGTGTGCTGATCCCTGTTGAAATGATATCAGCTATTACCCTACGAGAATAAGGTACTTACTTATGCCATATGTAGTTACTGACGACTGTATTTTATGTGGTGCTTGTGTTGTTGGTTGTGAGAGTGGAGCCATCACAGAAGGCGAAACCAAATCTTATATCGACATCGATATATGTATCGAATGCGGTACCTGTGAAATGAATTGTCCTTCGGATGCTATCATTTATGTTACTGAGGAGGAAGCGGCCAGAATTCTTGATAAAGAAAAGAAAAACCATTCCTTCTGATTGTTCCTCTCTTCATATTCTCTCCTAGAAAACAGCCTGCAAAAGATCGCAGGCTGTTTTCCCAAAAGATATTTTGACTGTTTTATTAGATGATTCTGTTGCTTGTCTCATAGTATAATGCACCATGACCGAGTAATGAGAATTCGCTAATTGGAGAGGAGACCGTGAAAGACCCAAGTGAATACAATGTACGGGCTGTTGAACGAGCGATAAGGATCTTGGAGTGCTTTGATGATGAAAATCCAGAAAGGGGGCTAACCGAGATTGCCAACGTTGTTGACTTACATAAAGCTACTGCTCACCGGATTGTGACAACCCTGGTAAATTACGGCTACCTTGAGCGGACAGACGACGATCAACGGTATCGGTTAGGCTTACAAATCGCTGGCTTAGGTTTTAAGGTCCTCAGGAGGATGAGTCTGAGAAAGGAAGCCTTTCCTTATATGGAACAACTCGTTGAGCAGTGGGATGAAACCTGCGATTTAAGCATTTATGACCAGAAACGAGTATTCTATATTGAAGTACTTCGAGGGAACCATGCCCTCACGATTGCTGCAGCTGTCGGTCAGAGGCTACCCGCACATTGTACGGCTAGTGGTAAATTATTCCTGGCTCACCTTCCTGAACAAGAATTAGATACCTTCCTCAGCAAACCATTACAACCCTACACCCAAAAGACAATCACCTCACCTGATAAGCTTCGTAAAGAGATTGAACTGATTCGATGGCAAGGGTATAGCTTTGATGATGAGGAAATGGAAGAGGGGATTCGAGCAACAGCTGCCCCCATTCGAAATCATAAAGGGGAAATGATTGCTGCGATCAGTATACCTGGTCCTGTCAACCGTATGGATATGGATCGAATAGCGAAAATAACTGATTCGTTGGTTAAAAGCGCTCAAGCTGTATCGCATCGAATGGGATGGAAGGTTTAATATTCTTTATTAACCTTCTCTAACCATTTCGGAGTGATTAATTTCCCTGAAGTTTTTTCACTCCTCAGACAAATGGTTGACCCTAATCAGGTGGGTATTTCGATATCCACCCGGAGTTCTTTTGCCAGATTACCTATTTCTAACAAAACACTCTTTGGCAAAGGTATTCCCTTCTCGAGCCGCTCTTTTTGCCTGAGCCACTCAATTTCACCTGGTAGGTAAATCCGGTCCACATCTGGCGCTCGAGGTGAATTCCGTATTTCTGCAATAAGGGATTGAATATCATTTTCAAAGGCTTCGGGATCAGAGAATGCAGAAATGTCAATTGCCTGCACCACAAATCCAGCAGATGCTTTTTGGTTATAATCCAATGTTGAGGGGACATGCGGACCGAAAGTTGATCCTGTCAGAACACCCGACAGGATGTCAACGATCAATGCGAGTCCATAACCTTTTGGCCCGCCGATTGGTAACAAGGTTCCTTTCATTGCCTCAGCAGGGTCATTGGTTGGTAATCCTTGTGAATCCAGTGCCCAATCTGTAGGAATTTGTTCACTTTTATTCAAAGCTAGACGTATCTTCCCCCTTGCCACAACAGATGAAGCCATATCTAAGACAATATTCATATCCTCACCTGTTGGTATGGCAACACAAATTGGATTAGTGCCCAAAATTGGTAACGTTCCCCCCCAGGCAGCCATACTGGGAGCTGCATTTGCACATACCACACCGATCATCTTGTGTGGTAAAGCCATCATTGCATAATAGGCAGCAATCCCAAAATGTCCTGCATTGCGAACTGCTACCAAGGCTGAACCATACTCCTTTGCTCGTTCAATGGCATTTTCCATAGCATAAGAGGCAGCAATCTGACCAAAGCCATTATTGGCATCTAAAAGAAGTGTTGCACCTCTCTCTCGTATTGGCGTAAGTTGGGTATTGGCTGTCATTGTCCCCGCTAGGACTCTCCGTATATATGAAGGAAGCCTAAGGATGCCATGCGATTCAATGCCCCGTAAGTCTGCCTCCACGATGATTTCAGCGATCGTTGTAGCCTGACTTTTGGGGACACCAACTTTTTGGAGTAAAAGCTGGCAGTCTTCGATTAGTGCATCAGCAGCAATAAAATTGATTTGAGTAGACATTTTCTGACTCCTGTTCCCCATCGGCAAACATAAAACTTATCTTGGTATAACACTCAAAACAAGTAGCTGGGGGATTTGACTTATTTGAAAATCTGGTTTGTTTCATCCAAAATCATGGTATGGACAACATCCCAAGAGGAAAGACGAAATATTCTTTATCTACGAATTCACCTGTTCTGAAAAGACAAGATATGTTCCATTCTATGATATCTAGTTTCATTTAGCAAGATAGCATTTTTTCGGAAAACGGTCAAGGTACAAACATCATACCCTAATAAATACAAGAAAGTGACATATATTTTACGTTCCATAGAGTGAAATCAGTTGACACTAGATAGAACTGTTTGTATAATATCATTAAATAATACGGTGTTTTATTAGATGAGACTCAAACAATCTCTTTGGAGGTCGAGGTCATGAAAAAACTACCATTTGTTAAAGCTGCAGATATTGAAGGGGATTATCGTACACCACCCCGTACTTCAAAACTCCTTTTGGCTCCCAAATTTGGCGGAGTTGAGAATATCTCTATGGGCATGAATATCACTGAAGTGGGGAGCATGATTCCCGACCACACCCACGAAGACTCCGAGGAAGTCTTGTTCCTTATTAGTGGAAAAGCAAAGCTTGTAATTGAAGGCGAAGGGGAATGGGAAATTGGACCAGAGACAGCATTTTATTCCCCGAAAGGGAAAAAGCACCGACTAGAAAACATAGGTGACGAACCTCTTAAACTTGTATGGGTTTATTGTCCTCCGTTACCAGCACACCAAAGCTAACAACAAAATTATAGACGCTAAGCTGCTGGAATTGGATATTTCTCACCCCATCACTGAGGCGTGCTAATTACATTAAGGAGAAAAAACAATCATGTTCGAAGAAACACGTCAATATTTAAAGAAGATCGGATTACCAACGGGTGACTTATACGATATGCCAACCTCTAAGGCTCGATTCCCAGACGGAGGTGCGTATCGAATTGAAGTTCCCACTGTGAACACAGCTGAAGCTGTTGGTTCTCTCTTGGAAACAGCTACCAAGAATGGGATAACAATCAACCGGGTTACCGAAACTTACGGTATGTTCAGGCATACTCGTGAAGAGATCAAAGAATACTGCCGGTTATGTCATGATTATGGAGCAGAACTATTACTTTCGGTAGGACCACGAGCTACATATGATACGGGCGCGACGGTTCTCTCTTCCCAAGGAGTTCGTATCAGTTATCGTCTTCGTGGTATGGATCAGGTTTTACGTGGCGTTGAAGATATCAAGCGAGGCTATGATCTTGGGTGTCGTGGCTTTCTTATTTATGATGAAGGCATGTTATGGCTTGTGAACCAGATGCGAAGAGATGGCGCTTTACCAAAGGAAATTAAATTTAAAGTATCCGCACACTTGGGTCACTGCAATCCATGTTCATTTAAATTATTAGAAAGCCTAGGCGCTGACAGCATTAACCCAGTGCGAGATCTACAAATTCCGATGATCGCGGCATTACGAGCAGCGATTGACGCCCCACTCGATATTCATACCGATAACCCACCTGCTTCCGGCGGATTTATCCGTGTTTATGAGGCACCAGAAATTGTAAGAGTAGCCGCGCCAGTACACTGTAAAACAGGCAACTCTGTCGTTGCTGGACATGGCCAGCTAACTTCAGCAAGTGATGCCAAGAAAATGGCAGACCAGGCGTCTATTGTTGTTGAGATGGTCAGCAAGTACTACCCAGAGGCCACTCAATCCCCTAAGGGATCCAGCGATTTGAATATCCCCGAGGTGTAATCGATCCCTTAATCTACCTTAAGAAACCAGGAAAGGAGTGTAAGATGAGTGAATGGCAATTACCACCTTTTGGTGGGCATATGGAACGCCCTAGCGGCGTTTATTACCAGACCATGAATATGACTGAAATTAAAGCCAGACTCAAACAAAGCGACCTAATCATAATACCGGTTGGCAGCACAGAATGCCATGGTGCAGCTCAACCTTTGGGCGAAGATACTTTCCTGGTAACGCGCATGGCTGAACAGGTTGCCCTCAAGATGGGTTGTACTGTTGCAGAACCTATCTGGTATGGCTCCCATCCCTATTCTCACTTGGGAATGCCAGGCACTGTTGTTGTTCCCGAAGATGCCTTCCTGGGAAATTTACGGGCAGTCATCGCCGGGCTGTGGAATACTGGTTTCCGTAAGCAAATATTGCTCAATGGTCACGGACAGGAGGAAGTGATCCCCCTGGCGCTGCACCAGTTTGCCAAGAAATACCAGGTGCCCTGCCTCTTGATTTCGCTGCACTGGCCTACTGTAATCCATGATTACCTCAAAGACAAAGAACATGGTGGGCCCTTTGAGACTCCCTTTCGTCATGCCTGTGAAGTCGAAGCCTCCTACTCTCTAGCTCTGTTTCCGGAATTCATGCAGATAGATCTGGCCGTGGATACAAAGCCAGGTGGATTCCTGCCTCCAGGTCATGTTGACAAAGGCGGTGAAGTCTACCATGCACCTATAAAAGGTCATGAGCATATCGGGATGAGTGGAATTGAAGTATTAAATTACCCCGAGGGGGTTATTGGTCGACCAACCCTGGCAGATCCTGAGAAGGCTAAACCGGGTCTGGATGCTCTGTTGGATTATATGTGTAAATTGATTGACGATATCATGACTCGTTTTCCCCCAGGTGAACTGCCCCCGGTTGATAAGATGACCATGCGGGATCCCCAGGAAATTGAAGCCCTGCTCAAAGGTCCATTGGACGGTGGTAAGCATTTATACACAGTGGCATATCCACCCTGATCATTTTAGGTAAAACCATGAAAATACTACGAGCTGATATGAGCACCCTCCTCGTTCGGTCGGAACCTGTCCCCCCAGTGTATGAAAAACTGGGGGGCAGGGGGCTGATCGCATGGCTGCTCTTGGAGGAAATACCTCCGACCTGTGAGGCTCTTGGTCCAGACAATAAACTTATCTTCGCTCCGGGTTTGTTAGCGGGAGCAGGTGTTACCACCGCAGGACGGTTATCCATTGGGGCAAAAAGCCCACTCACAAAAGGTGTTAAGGAGGCAAACGCAGGCGGTACCACTGGAGATACACTTGGTAAACTCGGGATCAAGGCTGTTGTCATCGAAAATCAGCCAGAAAATAACAGCTTTTACATCTTGAGAATCACCAACGAATCGGTCTCTTTTATAGAGGCCGATTATTTACTCGGTCTAGGCACGTATGCCACATCAGTAAAATTGCAGGAGTGGTACGGAACAAATTGCACGGTCATCTCGATCGGTCAGGCGGGTGAATATTTGCTGACTGGAGCGGGAATAGCATGCACGGGAGAGAAAGAACAGCGCAGTAATTATGCCGCGCGTGGCGGCTTGGGGGCGGTAATGGGAAGCAAAGGCTTGAAAGCCATTGTTATCGATAAAGCTGAAGCAAGGTCAATTTCTTATGCTGATGCAGCTCTCTTTAGAGAAGCTTCAAAGCGCTTCGCGAGAGAGATCATTGAGAGTCCAAAGCTTGGACCCAAGGGCGGCACCCATACTTATGGCACTTCTGCCATCCTTGCAGCGGTAAACGAGATGGGTTCTTTGCCTATCAGGAATTTTAGCTCAGGCAGTTTTGAAGGTTCTGCCAATTTGAGAGGGGAAAAACTGCGAGAGACTATTTTAAACCGAGGTGGTCAAATAGGGAAACGCTGTATGCCCGGCTGTGTGATCGCCTGCCGCAACAATTATGTGGACGAAGCAGGGGAACCCATCGTAGCTACTCTGCAATACGAGACGATTGCTTTGGTCGGCTCCAACCTCGGTCTAGATAACCTTGATGATGTCGCCCGTCTCAATTATTTGTGCAACGATTTTGGCCTAGATACTATCGAAACCGGAGCGGCTTTAGGGGTTGCCATCGAAGCAGGGCTGGCTGAATTTGGCGATTTCGAAAGTATCGAGTCCTTGTTGTTGCAGGTCGGAGAAGGCACTGTTCTGGGGCGCTTAATTGGCAGTGGGTCTGTCGTGACCGGTCGAGTCCTGGGAATCCAACGCGTACCAGCAGTTTTAGGGCAGGCCATGCCGGGATATGATCCCCGAAGCTTGAAAGGCAACGGGGTAACTTATGCCACTTCCCCTCAAGGCGCAGACCATACTGCGGGAAATGCCTTCGGCTCTCGTAATCAGGTCAATCCGCTTGGGATTGAAGGTCAAAAGGAACTATCGTTGAAACTGCAAATCATATCTGCCATGCTTGATAGCACTGGTTTGTGTCTGTTCGCTCGTCCACCAGTAATCGCAGATCCGCAATTGATGGTCGATATGATCAATGGTATTTATGGCTGGAACTGGACGCCAGATGATCTGGACCAGGCGAACCGAGAACTTTTACAGACTGAGCTTGAATTCAATCGGCAGGCTGGAATCACCTCCCATGATTACCGCATCCCCGAGTATATGCGACGCGAACCTCTGGCTCCACACAACACCACTTTCGATGTTCCCGATCGCGAATTAGATGCGATTTTTAATGCAATAAAATTAGATCATGGTCGTTGATATCGAAATCTTTGGACAGCTTGGCGAAAGCGTAGAACGACATCAATTCTTGAAGCTAAAAACACCACTCTCTATTCGTGAAATAGCGACCCTCCTGGGATTGGTCCCTGAAGAGGTCGGATTGGTCATCATTAATGGTGTACAGCACTGGATGGATGATACTGTCCCAATGAACTGCAGATTGTGTTTTTTCCCGCCAATGTCAGGCGGTTAATAATCCAGTGAAAGTTATTAGATAAGTCACCCCATGGACATTTGATGCTGGAGGAGAGAGATGAGTTTACTGAAAATCGAAGGACTTAGCAAGCATTTTGGGGGGTTGGCTGCTGTCCATAAATTGGATTTTGAGGTTCATAAGGGGGAGACCATCGGACTGATCGGTCCAAACGGTTCAGGCAAAACCACAACATTAAATATGCTCACCGGCTTCTTAAAACCTAACTCTGGGAAGATAATGTATAAGGGAAAGGATGTAACTGGACTACCTCGTTGTCGGATCTGCCGTGAAGGTGTTGCCAGGACTTTCCAGTTGATCAAACCTTTCTATGAGTTTACAGCTTTACAAAATGTAATGGTGGGGCGAGTTTATGGACAAGAGCCAGCTCGAAATATGAAAGAAGCAGAATCCGAAGCAAGGGATTTGCTCGACCGGGTTGGCTTGCTTGAAAAATCTAAAGTCCTGGCGAAAGACCTGACATTGATGGAGCGGAAACGGGTGGAATTGGCGAGGGCATTAGCAGCCAGACCGCAGCTCCTTCTCCTGGATGAATTGATGGCGGGTTTGAACCATGCCGAAACAGAAGATTCCATGGCTTTGATAAAACGAATTAAGGAGGAAGCAGATCTAACCATTGTAATCGTCGAACATATCGTAAAGGCAATATTAGGACTCTCGGACCGCATTATTGTTGTAAATATGGGTGAGAAGATCGCCGAAGGTCCTCCCCAAGAAGTCATCCATAATCCGGAAGTGATTGACGTTTATCTAGGGAAACCACATGCTTAAAATCGAGAACATCAACGCTTATTATGGAGACCTCCAGGCATTGTGGGGAGTCTCCTTGGAAGTAGACGAAGGTGATTTGGTTGCTTTGGTCGGTCCAAATGGTTCTGGAAAATCGACAACCTTGAAGGTTATCACTGGCTTGTTGAAATCAGCTTCGGGAAAAGTTTCTTTTCTAGGTCAAAACCTGACTAAAAAACCTGTTCACCAGATCGTTTCACTGGGTATTTCTCAAGTGCCAGAAGGTGGGCGAATCTTCTCTGAAATGAGTGTTTTAGAGAACCTGGAATTGGGTGCATTCGTTTCAGAAGCCAGAAAGGTAAAAGACCAAACCTTGGGATCTGTTTATGAATGTTTTCCACGGCTTGAGGAGCGCAAGAACCAACGAGCGGGGACACTCAGTGGAGGTGAGCGACAGATGCTGGCGATCGGTCGAGCCTTAATGTCCAAACCTAAACTGCTGCTGCTGGATGAGCCCTCCTTTGGTCTTGCTCCAATCCTGGTAGATCAAATGTTCAATAAAATCATTGAGATTAATCGGGAAGGAGTCACTATACTATTAGTAGAACAAAATGTGCGGTCAGCCTTGGAACTCGCAAACAAGTCTTACGTGATCGAAAATGGAAGAATCGTCGGAGAAGGGAAGGGTGAGGAGCTCTTGTCCTTCGAATCAATTCGCAGCGCCTACCTCGGGTAGATAAAAAGGAACCTTCAATGATAGAAGCCGTTGCTCAGAACATAGTTTTTGGAATATTGGTGGGAGCTTTGTATGGATTAGCCGCCCTTGGGCTTTCCCTTGTCTTCGGAGTGACAAAATTCCTCAACGTAGCCCATGGAGAGCTCTTGATGTTTGGCGGATATGCCGGCTTCTGGATTTTCAAGCTGCTAGGGTGGGATCCTTTCGCATCATTGCCTCTCACTATCCTTTTCCTGGTATTAATTGGATTGGTGATATATCAGCTTATCTTTGTCCGCATGGTTAAACTACCTGAGGAAGACAAGATCAAGAACACCATGCTTGTTGGATTTGGACTGTCGCTGATCCTGCAGAATACAGCCCTACTTTTGTGGACAGCGGATGACCGAGGCATTACGACATCGTATTCCAGTGAGGTTTTCAAAGCCCTGGGCGTACGGTTCCCGCTGGTACGGATGGCTGGTTTTACCATCGCTTTGATCGCTTTGATAGGTCTACAACTATTTCTGCGAAGAACCTATCTAGGCAAATCCATCCGGGCTACCGTGGAAGATTGGGAAGCAGCTGCCTTGATGGGGATCAACATCCGAAAGGTCTATATGTTTTCATTTATTTTAGGTGCCGCCTTGGCTGGCTTGGCCGGTGCCTTGGTCAGCGTTACTTTCTCGGTTTACCCATCCATGGGAATGCACTGGACCCTTAAGGCGTTGATTGTGATGGTATTGGGTGGACTGGGAAGTTTTACCGGGACCTTCTTAGGGGGGATCCTCTTGGGGGCAACCGAATCGGTCACAGCTTTCCTGATCAGTGGAAATTACAGGGAGGTTGTGGGGCTGCTGCTTTTCTTGCTGGTCTTAATTTTCCGACCTCAAGGCTTACTTGGAGCGAAGGAGAAATAAATGATACCAAGAAAGCTACTCCTCCAAATCGTATTGATCCTCATCCTTTTAGCTGTCCTGGCAAGCCTCCCACTAGTCGTAGAGAAGGATAGTACACTCAACCTGATTATTTTGATCTTCCTCTACATCATCCTGGCTTCCAGCTGGAATATTCTGGGAGGGTACACCGGCCAGACCAGTTTAGGTCACGCTGCCTTCTTTGGTCTGGGGACATTGGCGACCCGGCTGCTATGGACAAATGGTTTTCCTCTTTTCCCCAGCCTGCTTGCGGGTGGAGGTCTGGCTATAATTTTCGCAATGCTCATTGGAACCCCGGCATTCAAACTCAAAGGCGTTTACTTTGCAATCGGCACTCTAGCATTGGGGCAGATCCTCAACGTCACCGTGGGTAATTTATTTCCCACAATATCGGCCCTCCCGGTCGAATCGTTGGCGACCTACCAACTCATATCTCGTTATTACCTCTTCTTGGGATTTTCCATACTGACCGTCGCCTCTGCCTACTTGCTGGTCAATTCCAGGATTGGATTGGGGATGATGGCTGTACGGGAAGAAGAAGATGCTGCTGAGTCACTAGGTATCAACGCTCTGCGCCATAAACTCCTGGCCCTGGTGGTCAGCGCATTTTTTGCCGGGTTGGCAGGTGGCGCATTTGCCTATTATCATGTCAGTTATTATTACCAGTTTCCTTTCACCCCAGTGTGGAGTTTTGACTCTCTCACAATGGTTTTTATTGGTGGGCAAGGGACCATCATTGGTCCTATCGTGGGAGCGGTATTTTTTGTCCTACTTAAAGAATTCCTGGTGCTCCATGTTGGGGAATACCACTTGATTGTATTTGGTACCCTTTTTATTATCGTGGTACTTTTCCTGCCAGGTGGATTTGTAGAAGCTTGGGAAAAATTACGGGATCTAATTATTCGCTGGTTGCGGCCGAAAGCAATTCGGAATCCTTAAAAAGGCCCATCCGAAAATTTAGCCATGGGCTAGAAAGGAGATTAATTATCGACACAAAGACATCATTGAGTTTTGAATACAACAAATTGGAAGATTCTATCTTGTAACAAGAAGGAGAAATGTCATGAGAAAGAAATTGATCGTTTTATTTGGTCTGCTGCTGCTGTTAGGTGCACTGATAACCAGCTGCGCTCAAGCAACAGAGACACCAGTAGTGGAGGAAGCTCCCGCTGAAGAAGTA
>CAZTJD010000044.1:0-29680 GCA_964613985.1 uncultured Anaerolineales bacterium | reverse complement strand
CACCCTTTTTCCTTTTTATAGTCGACCATTTTGAATGTCCAGACATGGCCATACTCCTAATTTTCTATACAGAATTTCAAACCTTGGTCGATTATACCATTGATGAAGTCATATCATTAAAACCGCTTCCCCGTTTATGCAGCTATTCTTTATTTCATTTAAAGCCTCATTTGCTTCTTCAATAGCAAACATCTTCACTGTTGACTCTAACGGAATTTTCACGGCAAGATCAAGAAATTCCAAACCATCTTGACGGGTTGCATTGGCGACGCTTCGCACTGTTCTTTCTTCATAAATCAATTCATAAGCCATCTCAGGGATTGGAGACATATAAATCGCGTTAATTGCCAATGTCCCACCAGGTCGTAATTTCTTCAACACCTTTGGTACCATCCATCCTACAGGTGCATAGATAATCGCCCGGTCTAATGGTTCTGGTACCTGGTCGTCCGCACCCCCAACCCAAGATGCCCCAAGCTTGACCGCATGTCTTCGATGTTCCTGCGAACGGGTAAAAACATAAACTTCACAACCCCAATATCTTGCTACTTGGATAGTGAGATGTGCACTTGCTCCAAACCCAAATAATCCAATTCTTTCACCCGGTTTAACATCAGCTTTCTTCAGGCTTCGGTAACCAATGATACCTGCACATAATAGAGGGGCAGCCTGCTCATCAGATAGATGATCAGGGATCGAAAGTACATAATCCCCTTCCGCTACCATATATTCGGAGAAACCTCCATCAACATCAAATCCTGTAAATCGGGCATCCGCACAAAGATTTTCCATCCTATTCTTACAGAAATCACAGACACCACAAGCATCATACAACCATGGCACACCCACTCGGTCACCAATCTTAAAAGATGGAACGCCGGGACCCATTTTATCTATCTTACCAACCACCTGATGTCCTGGAATGAGTGGTGATTTGGATGGCTTGATGTCCCCTTCTACAATGTGCAAATCTGTGTGACAAACACCACAAACCAATACACGTAAACGTACCTGTCCCTCCCCTGGTTCTGGAATTGGGATATCCTCTTTTATTAGCGGGTTTTCTTCTACATTCTTTGGTTCATAAAATCGCATAGCGAACATACCCAACCTCCAATCATAATACCTTCTAATCCCAATTGTACCGAATAATTCGTCTAATTCGAGTCTTTATAGCTTGCCAATTTGTTTAGGATTAGGATATAATCCTATAAACATCGGGATGTGGCGCAGTCCGGCTAGCGCGCGCCGTTCGGGTCGGCGAGGCCGTGGGTTCAAATCCCTCCATCCCGACTGAATCCCTCCAATTTTCTTTATTGGTGGGATTTTTATTTTATCTGATCACTATGAAACACTCATCTATTCTAAGTAGATAATTAACACCCATTCTAATAATCGGAGATGGAAATGAACAAAAGAGACGTTATGTTGAGTTTACTCAATCCTGATATCACTACACCTTACATCCCGGCAGGGTTTTTCCTACATTTTGACGAAAAATATCATCATGGACAGGCAGCTGTTGATAAACACCTGGAATATTTCAAATTTACTGGGATGGATTTCGTTAAAATCCAGTATGAGCTTAACTTCCCACCATTCCCAAAAATCACGAAGCCGGAGGACTGGGCAAAGATTCCCCTATATAGAGGAGAATTCTATAATGATCATTGGGAAATCGTAAAGAGACTTGTTAATGCTGCTGGTGCTGAAGCAATCGTTGTCATAACCCTGTACTCACCTTTTATGTGTGCGGGTCAGGTTGTTGACAAAGCCATACTGAACCGACACATTCGAGAATACCCTGAAAAGGTAAATAAGGGGCTAGAGATCATCACGGAAAGTTTAATGAATTTTGTTGATGGCTGTATTGACCAAGGTATCGATGGTTTCTATCACTCGACTCAAGGAGGGGAAATCAATCTTTTTGGGGGATCACCGTTATTCAATGAATGCATAAAACCTTTCGATCTTGAATTAATGAACCATGTCAATGATTCAAGCCAATTCAATATTTTGCATATATGCGACTATCATGGTGGCTATGAGGATCTTTCGCCCTTTCTTGATTACCCTGGGGATATTGTCAACTGTAATCTAAAAGTTGGCAATCAAGTTTTTACTGGCAAATCGATCTCAGAAATGTTTGGTCGACCATTCATGGGCGGTTTGGACCGTCACGGAATCATTGTTTCAGGCAACAAGTCTGAAATACAAAATAATATCGATAATATTATCAAAAGTGCACCAGAAAAATTTATCCTTGGTGCAGATTGCACATTGCCTGGAGATATTGACTGGGAAAACATCCGAACCGCGATCCATTTTGCCCATCAATATCGTTTCTCCTAAACTGATGACGAAATTACCACTAGAATATCCTCAAATGTTATAATTTCTTCCTCAATGATTTTTAGTCTTATTATAAATCGTAATCATTGATACAAACAGGAGTTTACGATGTGTGGACGATTCACGTTAACCGCAGACCCATCTGATCTTAAGGAGGCATTTTATTGGGTTGATTTTGGAAATGCCGATATTTCACCCCGATATAATATTGCCCCCACCCAGGGAGTCCCTGTGGTAGCTAATAAAGGGGAAAACAAACTTGACTTCTTTACTTGGGGTTTAATCCCGTTTTGGGCGAAAGATTCATCAATTGGAAGTCGTATGATTAACGCCCGTGCTGAAACTTTAGCAGAAAAACCATCCTTCCGTAATGCGTTCAAACGCCGTCGTTGTTTGATCCTTGCGGATGGTTTTTACGAATGGCAACAAGCACTCGATAAAAATGCAAAGACACCATTTTTCATACAGCGTATAGACGAGAAACCCTTTGCTTTCGCTGGGTTATGGGAGAACTGGAATTCTCCGGACGGCTCTCAAATTCTCTCGACAACAATTATCACCACTCAACCAAATGACTTTATCCGCCCCATCCATAACCGCATGCCAGTGATATTATCCCCTAATTCGTATTCAGTCTGGCTTCTGCCGGGTGAAGTGGACGTAGAAGAATTATCACCTCTTCTCAAGCCTTATGAATCCGAAAACTTGAAAGCACACCCTGTCTCTCGTCTCGTTAACAATCCTGATAATGATACATTGAATTGTATTCTTCCAATATAACAAAACGGAAAGATTACCTAAATAAAATTATTATCGATTTCTGGAGATATTAATGCGTCATCAAATACGATGGACTCTTAACAAAATAGAAAATCGATTATCGATTATTGAAAACCAGGTTTACCGGAAAAGGATTACGCTGCCTGCTTTCCGTTTCCGCTATTTAACTTCCCCGAATGATCCCATCCAGGTTCAACCAGAGATCGACGATTCAAATTGGTCCATAATCCAATCTCATGAATACTGGGTAAATCCTCGAACCGATTTTATTTTGAGGACTAAATTTATCGTGCCTGAGAAGTGGTTATACCGACATTCCAATAACAAGAGAACCCAACAAATCGCACTTTTTCTTCCCATAGGTGACGCAGGTGATTTCTCTCACCCAGAAGCCCTGGTTTACATAGATGGTGAACCCTACGCCGGGTGCGATCGCCACCACCAGGAGATCATCCTGCCAGTTCCATTTTGTGATGGAAAAGAGCATATCCTTGCTCTACACGGCTGGACTGGTATTGGCGGTGCAACAATCAGCGACCTTACCAATCGATTAAAAATGAACTCTTGCGAAATCGTACTTATTGATCAACCAACAAGGGATTTTTTATCCTTAGCTCGTGTTTGTCATGGTATTGTGAAACAGCTGGGAGAAAATGATCCCTCAAAATCCCACTTGTTAACAGCGTTGGATGAATCTTTCCAACTTCTTGATCTACGAATCCAATCTGGGGAAGCATTTTACAACAATATTCCTGAAGCACTTCTTTCTCTAAGGCAAGGGATTCAGAGAGCGGGTTCCCCTCTTGATGTGAATATTTCCGCTATAGGACATGCACATATCGATTTGGCTTGGCTTTGGACCTTGGACCAAACGCGCCAGAAAGCAGCGAGAACTTTCTATAATGTCTTAAGATACATGGATTTATTTCCGAATTACTACTTTGTACAAAGCCAGCCCCAACTTTATGAATATGTACAGCAAGATTTCCCAGAGTTGTTTAAGATGATAAAAGAAAAGGTAAATGAAGGAAAATGGGAACCCATCGGTGGAATGTGGGTTGAAGCCGACTGCAATCTAACAGGCTCTGAATCCCTGGCACGGCAGTTTTTACTCGGTCGTACTTTTTACCATGAACACTTCGGACCAGGAGTTGATTCACCTGTTTTATGGCTGCCAGATGTCTTTGGTTATACCTGGAATTTACCCCAACTTATCAAGGAGGCAGGACTGACATATTTCTTTACAATAAAAATTGGTTGGAGTCAATATAACCGACTCCCATACGACTCCTTTTGGTGGCAAGGGCTTGATGGTACCAAGGTACTCACCCATTTTAGCACAACGAAAGATCCTGAAAGTCCGTTCGCTGCGACTTATAATTCTGACGCTAGTCCAGCTGAGGTTATTGGCACCTGGAGAAATTTTCAGCAAAAGGATTATGCTTCCCCAGGAGATGCTCTACCCATTTTAATGGCCTATGGCTACGGTGACGGTGGTGGTGGACCCACACGAGAAATGTTGGAAAATATCCATGAAATGGCAAATTTCCCGTCAATCCCTAAAATAAAAACAGAGAAAGTAAAAGACTTCTTCGAAAAGATGGAAAAATACGGCGAGAATTTGCCAACATGGAATGGCGAGTTATATCTTGAATATCATCGTGGCACCTATACAACACAGGCACGAAACAAAAAAGCAAACCGTAAAAGCGAATTCATGCTTCATGATGCTGAATTCCTGGCAACCTATGCATGGTTATTAGAGAATAACTACCCATATCCCACTGAGCAATTGACCCGTGCCTGGAAAATTATCTGCCTGAACCAATTCCACGATATCATCCCCGGTTCTTCCATTGGTCCTGTCTACACTGAATCACTTCAACAATATAACGAAGCAAATAAAATCGCTGAAGAAGTTCGTGAAAGTGCACTAAATAAAATTACCGAAATTTATGGAAATAAAATATTCATCATCAACCCAACATCGTTCCCGATAAATGAAATTCTAGAAATTAAAGAGAAAAAGACATACGAAATTTTAATCGACCCCTACAGCATCCAAGTCCTCCCAGATATTGAAATCGAGGCTATAGAAAAACCGGCTCCCCACCGAATTCTTTCCTCTATGTGTGTTTCCACTAATCATCTGGAAAATAACTTGATTCGGATTGAATTAAACGATAATGGCGATCTAGTCCGGATTTACGATAAGAGAGAGAACAGAGAAGTCCTTCCGGATAATGCCCTTGCTAATCTTTTTTTGGCATTTGAGGATATTCCCCTTAGTTGGGACGCCTGGGATATCGATATCTTTTACGATGATAAAGTATGGCTTGCAGAACCGGCAAAGAATATAGAAATTATTGAGAATACATCCTATCGATGCGCAATAAAAATTGAAAGAAGGATTCTAAATAGTGACTATACGCAAGTTATATCGCTCAATCATGACAATCCACGTATTAATTTTAGGACTGAAATCAATTGGCAAGAGCGTCAGACCCTCCTGAAAGTTGCTTTTCCTGTTAATGTTATTTCCCCTACCGCAACTTTCGAAATCCAATGGGGTAATGTTGAGCGTCCTACACACCGCAATACCAGTTGGGATTGGGCTCGTTTCGAAACTGTGGCTCAGAAATGGGTGGACCTCAGCGAAGGTGGTTATGGCGTTAGCTTACTCAATGATTGCAAGTATGGCCATGATATTCACGATCACACTATTCGTCTTACTTTATTGAGGGGCACTACAGCTCCAGACCCAACTGCGGATCTGGGAGAACACTCATTTAATTACAGCCTTCTCCCGCACCAGGGGCGTTGGGGATACGATACGGTCCGAGAAGCTTATGCTTTAAATGACCCGCTGATTGTTTTTTCACAGGATAAAAAGAAAAAAGCTAAGGACAAAATCCCGAACCAGGAAATTACAGCCTTGCGATGCATTCCCTCCCTTGTTTCGGTCGATCGAGAGAATGTAATCATCGAAACAATCAAGCGAGCTGAAAATGGGGATGGGGTGATAATTCGGCTCTACGAATACCAACGCAAACGAGGACCTTTCAAGCTAATAACCTCCTTCCCCGTTAGGAAAGCCTGGCTTACAAACATCCTCGAGGAAAATCAAGAAGAAATAACCGTAGATGGAAGAAACATTAATTTATTTATAAAGCCGTATCAAATCTTGACCTTACGTCTTTTAAATAATAGTGAAATCACCTAATGATTCAATTAAATCGCCATTCAAAAGAACCCTTATTGAGCCCAAAGAAACAAAATCAATGGGAAGCTGCAGCGGTATTTAACCCGGGGGTAATATATGAAAATGATCTGTTTTACATGATCTACCGGGCAACGGATATTTCGCCCGGAGGTCAAGAAGGCTCTTACATAAGCTGTTTGGGTTTTGCAGTCAGTAAAGATGGTATCCATTTTAACCGTTTGGAACAACCAATTCTAAGAAATGATACACCTCAAGAAGCTCGTGGTCCAGAAGACCCACGTATTGTTAAAATTAGCGATACTTTCTACATGATGTACACTGGTTTTGGAGATCGTTTCAATGGTGACTATCGCATTTGTCTGGCTACATCAAAAAACCTGATCGATTGGCAGCGTCAGGGTGTCATGCTGGATGAGCCAAATAAGGATGGCGCCCTCTTTCCAGAAAAAATTAATGGGCAGTACGTAATGTTCCATCGCAGACCACCTAATATATGGCTCGCCACCTCAGCAGATCTCCAAAACTGGTCAAATCATCGTCCCATCATCTCTACCAGGATGGACTCGAAATGGGAAAACAACAAAATTGGTATCGCAGGTCCTCCGATCAAAACACCAATTGGTTGGTTTTTAATCTACCATGCAGTAGATCTGGAAATGGTTTATCGGCTTGGCGCGATATTATTAGATTTAGAAGATCCTTCGATTATTCTCGCTCGTCAAAATGAGCCAATTCTAGAACCTGAGCTTGATTGGGAAATCAATGGTCATGTTGAAAATGTCGTTTTCAGCTGCGGTCAAGTTGTTTTTGGCGAGGAAATATATGTGTATTATGGTGGAGCAGATCATGTTATTGGCATGGCGAAAATGAAATACAAGGAGATATTCTCGTTGATATAAATCAAAGAAAAGAAACCATATTTAGCAACATCGAGTATTATTGATTTAAAATTTCTAAATAACTGCAATTTGCCATCCAAAGTCGTAATAAACGACTAATCGAATGATGAAACCAGAGCTGTTTCTAACCCATTCACTTCGAGATTCCCCCCATGGAGCGAAAGTAACGCGTATCCTTTCAGCTGCCTTAGAAGCAGTCGACCCACGCCAGGCGATTAAAAACCACATGGTACGCCAGGGTGAACTTTTAATAATCGATCAATTTGGCTATGATTTGAGTCAAATAAATAAAATCCATGTTGTCGCATTCGGGAAAGCCAGCATTCCTATGATTGTTTCGGTTAAAGAAGTTCTTGGAAGCTATTTCGACTCAGGCATTGTTATAACAAAATCAAAACCAAATATAACCGAAGATTTAGACTCTTCGATTTCCATCTATCAAAGCTCCCATCCAATTCCGGATCAAAACAGTATCAACTGCGCCACTGAGGTTGTAAAACAACTCTCAAAAACTACCACTGCAGACTTGGTTATTTTCTTGATATCTGGTGGTGGTTCTGCATTGTTAACCTTGCCTGCGGGGAATATCACTATAAATGATATTCAATCAATTACACAATCATTGCTACGTGTTGGAGCTACAATTAACGAAATAAACTGTATTCGGAAGCACCTTTCTTTGGTTAAGGGGGGAGGATTGGTCCGGTTTGCTGCACCATCAAATATCGTCTCACTTATCCTATCAGATGTCATTCATGATCCACTTGATGTTATCGCTTCTGGACCTACTATTCCAGATAAGACCACCTTTTCAGAAGCAAGAGAGATTCTATCTACTTATTCTCTTGAGAAAGATACTCCCAAAGCAATTCTAAACCGGTTTGACGAAGGGATCCTAGGACACATTGCAGAAACACCGAAAAAAGACGATCCTTTATTTGAAAGAGTAAACAATATTATCATCGGGAATAACTATCAGGCTGCATTCGCTGCAAAGCAACAAGCGAGCCAGGAAGGATTCAATACACTGCTTCTATCCACATTCCTCCAGGGTGAAGCACATAGTTTGGGTCGTTTCCTGGCTTCCATAGCATACCAGCTATCCGCCTCTGAAGAACCGATCAATCGACCTGCATGCATTATCGCTGGAGGTGAAACCACAGTAACCATATCTGGAGATGGATTGGGAGGGAGAAACCTAGAGGTAGCTCTTTCTGCGGTCGAAGATCTTTCAGAATTACAAAATGTAATGCTTGTCACCTTGGCAACGGATGGTGAAGATGGTCCGACCGATGCAGCAGGGGCTGTTGTAACAGAAAATACATTAAAACGAGCAAAAACAAGAGGGATGGACCCAAAAGATATCTTAACCAGAAATGATTCGTACCACTTCTTCAATCCACTGGGAGATCTCTTAAAACCTGGCGTTACTGAAACTAATGTTTGCGACCTGAATTTTATCTTCGCATTCTCGTGATTTTTTGGGGGGTGGAACTTATTATGTATACCACCTCAGCTTCATATCATTCTTTATTAGACACTGGAAAATTAAAAAAACGGGTTGAGAGAGCCTATGCTCAATTATCAAGCTGTACTATTTGCGCCCATGAATGTGGTGTAAATCGATTGAATGGTGAGGTAGGTTTCTGTAAAACAGGCAGTCGCGCCATCGTCAGCAGTTATGGCCCTCATTTAGGTGAAGAAAATCCAATTCGAGGCAGGCATGGTTCGGGTACAATCTTCTTCTCACGATGTAACCTGCATTGCCAATATTGTCAAAATTACGAAATCAGTCAACAATACTCAGGAGAGGAGATTGAACCGGAGGATCTGGCTTACATCATGCTTGAATTGCAGCAAAGGGGTTGTCATAATATCAACCTGGTTTCTCCCAGCCATATAGTACCTCAAATTTTAGCAGCAATATTAATTGCAGCCCATGCTGGTTTAACCATTCCATTTGTCTATAACACTGGCGGGTATGACAACCTTGATACACTTTCCCTACTTGATGGTGTTATTGATATTTATATGCCAGATATGAAGTACGCAAACCCAGAAATCGCCTTATTGTATTCTCGCATCCCAAACTATCCCCAGTTAAACCAAGCTGCAGTAAAAGAAATGCATCGCCAGGTTGGTGATCTCCAGTGTGACGAACGTGGTATTGCCTTTCGAGGTTTACTTATTCGACACTTAATTCTACCAAACAACCTTGCTGGTACAGAAGAGATCCTTGAATTTATTGCACAAGAAATCTCAAAAAATACTTACATCAATCTGATGGATCAGTATCGACCAACTTATCATGCCTATCATTATCCAGAACTTAACCGCAGGATAAGCATAGAAGAATACCAGGTAGCAAAACAAATCGCCAAAGAGTTAGGATTGAAGAGGCTAGACCAACGCAAAAACAGTTTTTTCCGTTTCTAATGGAGATATCTTAATTTCCCATTTCAGGATATCACGACATAATTTGTTTTGGATAATTATGAGGGGAAAAGGATTCATAATTATCTCAACGAGATGAATCCATAATTTCCTCTGTGTGTGGTATTATTCAGGCCGAATTCGTCTAAATAACGGTAGATTCATTATCCAGGTTTATTACTAGGATTTTCGATTATGTCTGCCCTCTCTCAGAATAAAAGGACATGAAAATTTCCACGAGATAATATTACAAATTTTTTAGTCATTAGGAGACAAAAATTATGGTATCAAAAATTAGAAAAGGAGTTATAGGTATTCTCACCGGGGGTGGGGATGTCCCTGGATTAAACCCAGCGATCCGAGCTGTAACCATTCGAGCAATCCGGGAAGGGTACCAAGTTATCGGCTTACGAAGAGGCTGGGCAGGAATCATGGAACTAATCAGGGACAATAAGGCTGATAATTCAAATAATTTCCGGGTTTTAACAGAAGAAATTGTTAATAAGGCTGGTCGAACTGGTGGGACATTCCTTCATACTTCAAGAACCCGCCCAAGTCATGTGAAGAAAGCGCTAGTTCCCGACCAATACCAAGACACATATACGGATGATGTCAATGATCTTACGCCTGAGGTCATTAAGAATCTGGAATTTCTTGATATAGATTATCTGATCCCTATTGGTGGCGATGATACACTCAGTTATGGGGTGCATCTTTACAAAAATGGCGTTAATGTTATTGGTATTCCAAAGACGATGGACAATGATGTACCAGGTACGGATTACTGTATCGGTTTTTCAACCTGTGTCACACGAACAATCCAGATGACTAACTCTTTACGGACCTCGGCGGGGTCCCATGAGAGGTTCCTGATTATCGAGGTCTTTGGGCGTTATGCTGGATTTACTGCAATGCTGCCCACCATGGCTGGTGCAGCAAACCGATGCGTAATCCCAGAATATAAATTTGATATAGATAAGCTTACCGAGCTCCTGTCTGAAGATCGGTATAAAAATCCGAGTAGGTACTCAATCGTATTAATTTCTGAAGGTGCCATGTTTAAGGGGGGTGAAATGGTTTTCGAAGATGCCACAACCGATGCTTATGGTCATAAGAAATTGGGTGGAATTGGAGATTTGGTTGCCGAAGAACTAAAAACACGCTCGGTTAAGTTTAATAACGGTAAACCAATAAACATCATCAAACAAAAATTGGGTTACCTGGTCAGGTGTGGAGATCCCGATGCGATTGACTCTATCGTCCCAATGGCCTATGGTAATCTTGCTTTAGACCTAATCCTTCAAGGCATCCACGGCCGTTTGGTTGTTCTTAAAAACGGTCGCTATGATGATGTTCCTATAGAGGTCGTTACCAGTTCGAGCAAAGTGGTTGATATTAATAAGCATTACAACACGGAAAGATTAAGACCTCATTATAAAAGGTTTGCTATGAAGCCGCTTTTTCTCATGACCAGTGAATTGGAATAAGATAAGGGTTCCGAGACTGATTAGATCCCGGAGAGTATCGATTTTTTTTCGCTGTAATTTCTGACACATACACATCCTTTTATAAATCAATGTTCAGTAAATTGGAAAAGCTCACAGAGACATTAAACCAAATGGAGTCGTCTCTTGTTGCCTTTTCTGGCGGAGTAGATAGCACTTTTCTATTAAAAATTGCGAAAGAGACTTTGGGAGATCAAGTTACAGGTGTGACCTTGGTTTCACCAAGCACACCTGATTCTGAGGTGGAAGAAGCCAAACACCTGGCATTTTTGATCGGCGTTAACCATATCATACTGAAGAGTAATGAAACTGAAGACCCGGCCTACATGGAGAACACACCAGACCGTTGTTACATCTGCCGCAGGATCACTTGCGAAATGATGGTAGCCTATGCCCAAAAACATGGCTATAAGTTCGTTCTGGATGGAGCTAACGCTGATGACGCAGGTGACTATCGCCCTGGTAGAAGAGCGGCATATGAATTTGGAATTAGAAGTCCACTCCTTGAAGTTGGACTAACAAAAAAAGAGATCCGTGAACTCGCTTACAGATTCCACCTCCCAAACTGGAACAAACCATCTGCTGCCTGCCTTTCATCACGCATTCCATATGGAACGCAAATCACAAAAGGAATCTTGTCTCAAGTTGAACAAGCAGAATCTATTTTATTAAGTCTCGGTTATAAAGAACTCCGGGTTAGACATCATGACAAGATTGCTCGCATCGAGGTACCCAGCAACGATTTCTCAAATATAATAGAGAAACATGAAGTAATTACACGACAATTTAAAGAAATTGGTTACAATTATGTAACACTCGATTTGGATGGTTTCCGTTCAGGATCACTGAATGAAATATTATGATATCTGAAGATAATAAAATTCGAAAGCTCTTAGAACTGGTCTATACGCAGAACATTACTGTAGATCAAGCTGTGAAAAACCTCCGTGATTTCCCCTTTGAAGATTTGGATGATTATGCGAAATTAGATACCCACCGTGAAATTCGCCAGGGAATTCCTGAGATTATATTCTGTGAAGGTAAAACACCCCAACAAGTTGTTGAGATAATGAAAAGATTGTTGAAACATCACAACCGGGTGATGGGTTCAAGAGCCAACAAGGAAATAGCTGAACAGGTTTTATCGGTTTTTCACGATGCGAAATATGATCCTATTTCACGGTTACTCACGATTTCCAGAGTTGAAATCAAACAACCCACGTCTCTAAGACCATTTGCCATAGTTGTCTCTGGTGGTACATCTGATCTCCCTGTCGCTGAAGAAGCTGCCCAAACAATTGAGTTTTTCGGCTCCAAAGTTGAACGAGCTTATGATGTTGGAGTTGCAGGTATTCATAGATTACTAGAACATCGCTCCAGATTATTTGCAGCTGATATCGTAATCAGTGTTGCTGGGATGGAAGGGGCTTTGACAAGTGTCGTCGGCGGTCTGGTTTCTTGCCCTGTGATTGGTGTACCCACCTCAATAGGGTATGGAGCAAGCTTTAATGGTTTAGCAGCCCTTCTTTCAATGCTTAATTCCTGTGCTTCAGGAGTAGCAGTCGTGAATATCGATAACGGATTTGGTGCTGGTTTATTAGCACACAAAATACTTGGCAGGATTTCTATTCGTGAATAGATATTTTTTAATAGAAAACCAATTTCAACTCCTTTATATTCTTCTGTAATATTAAACATCATGAAGATCGCTTATTTCGACTTAATTTCTGGTGCAAGTGGGGACATGATCCTTGGAGCATTAATCGATTCAGGTTTGTCCACCCAATTTTTAGAACAGAGTCTTGAACTCCTCAACATTTCAGGCTTTGATATAGAGGTAAAAAAAGTCTCCCAAAAAGGATTTCAAGCCACCAAAGTCAAAGTGCTGGTTAACGATGATATCCCTGAAAGACATTTTTCAGACATAACAGCGATCATTAATAAAAGTAAACTCCCTGAACGGATTCAAAAAAAAGCCCTTTCAATCTTCCATAAACTTGCTGAAGTTGAGGCTGGCATTCATGGGATTCCAATTGATGAAGTTCATCTACATGAATTGGGAGGAGTTGACACAATCATCGATATCGTCGGCTCGCTTATTGGACTAGATTGTCTAGGTATTAGGAAAATTTCATGCTCACCTGTACCTTTGGGCAGAGGCTTCATTCAAGGAGCGCATGGCCAGATACCCTTACCCGCCCCAGCCACAATTGCATTGCTTAAAAATACTCCTATCATCGGGAGTCCGATCGACATGGAGTTGGTTACACCGACAGGTGCAGTACTTTTAACAACCTTATCTGACTCATTTGGCATCATCCCAACAATGACTCTAACGGCTGTTGGATATGGTGCAGGTGATCGTGAACTTCCCATCCCCAATCTTCTAAGACTTATCATTGGTGAAAGTACACCAGGATCCACTGAGTTAGTGGAACAACTGATATCTCTGGAAACAAGCATTGATGACATGAATCCAGAATTATTCGATCATGTTATGGAGAAGTTATTCATCAATGGTGCCCTCGACGTGGTCCTAATTCCTATCCAAATGAAGAAAAACCGTCCAGGAACCTTGCTACAAGTTCTAACCAGAAATGATTCTGCTCCAAAATTACGTGATGTAATTTTTGAAGAAACAACTACCCTGGGAATCCGGCAACAAACCGTCCAAAGATTTTCTTTACCTCGAGAAACAAAAGAGGTCGAGACTGAATTTGGACCGGTAAAGGTAAAAATCGCCTATCTACATAACGGCTTAAAAAAAATATCCCCCGAATATGAAGACTGTCGATCAATTGCGAAAAGCAAAAAAATACCAATCAGGGAAGTCTACAATGTGATATTAAAACAGACGGCGGAGGATTAGAAACAATAACCTTATGGAACAAATCCGGTGTCCAATGGATACCTTGACATATACTAAACCTCTGGTAAGATATTTTCGACATGTCAAACCTTTTCCCACCTGTCCCAGTCCCTAGCAATCGATAGCTATTGGCTTCCGGTCTTTTGGGGTTGGTGGAAATCAACTGATTGATTTATTCGTCCCTCTGATTGGAAAGCCAGAGGGATTTTTTATTTTTTCTATGTACTCATCGCAAATGAATGAATCATGTACAGTATTTTCCTAGACCAGGAGGTTAATCTATGGTGAATGAGAAACTCCCATCCCGTAAAGACAATTTTTCAGAATGGTATAACCAGTTGGTAATAAAGGCAGAGTTGGCTGATTATGCGCCAGTCAGAGGTTGCATGGTCATAAGACCATATGGTTGGGCCTTATGGGAGAATATCCAGAAAGCCTTAGATCGTCGTTTTAAAGCAACAGGTCATGTAAATGCAGCATTTCCCTTATTTATCCCTATGAGTTTCATGGAGAAAGAGAAAGAGCACGTGAAGGGATTCTCACCTGAATTAGCTGTCGTTACTCATGGTGGAGGGCAAAAACTGGAAGAACCACTGATCGTACGACCAACCTCTGAAACTGTCATCGGTCACATGTATTCAAAATGGATCAACTCTTACCGCGATCTACCCATTTTAATCAATCAATGGGGAAACGTTGTTCGATGGGAAATGCGGACGAAACTCTTCTTAAGGACTTCTGAATTTTATTGGCAGGAAGGACACACTGCTCATGCTACATATGACGAAGCTGAAGAGGAAACCCTTAGAATGCTGGATATCTATGCTGATTTTTCAATGTCAGACGCAGCTGTCCCTGTGATAAAAGGTAGAAAAAGCGATAGTGAAAAATTCGCCGGTGCTTTACGATCGTATACCATCGAAGCCATGATGGGAGATAGAAGAGCACTACAAAGTGGCACATCACACAACTTGGGACAAAATTTTGCCAAGGCTTTTGATATTATGTTTCTCGATCAAAATAACGAAAGACAGTACTGCTGGACAACTTCATGGGGACTTTCCACCCGGTTTATTGGCGCAATCATTATGACCCATGGTGATGATCAAGGTCTTATTTTGCCTCCCAACCTCGCTCCTATCCAGGTTGTAATTGTCCCAATCCATCGAAATGAAGAGGAAAAATCACTTGTTTTACCCGTCGTAGAACACATTACCACAGCCTTAAAAGATACCACTTTTCGAATTAAGGTGGATGATCGAGAAGAAGTAACCCCTGGTTTTAAGTTTAATGACTGGGAGATGCGAGGTGTTCCTTTGAGGATCGAAGTAGGACCTAGAGACGTGGCGAACAACACTGTTGCATTTGCCCGGCGGGACATCCCGGGAAAAGCTGGGAAATCCTTTCTACCCCAAGAAAATCTTGCTTTTAATGTGAAAAAGTCCTTAGAAGAGATCCAGAATGCTCTCCTGACTAAGGCAACAGTGTTTCGGGATGAAAATATCCATGAAGTTTCAGATAAGGGATCGCTTGGAGAGATTGTTAACGAAGGTTGGGCTTACAGCTGGTGGTGTGGTCAAGAAGCGTGCGAGGTAGCAATAAAGGCTGAAACCAAAGCAACAAATCGTTGTATCCCATTAAATCAAACTGGTGGGAAGGGGATTTGTTTCTATTGTGGTAAACCCGCCATAGAAAAATCTTACTTTGCTAGAGCCTATTGACCTTGATTAGTACCCGATGGAGATAAACAATGCGAATGTCGAACTTGTTCAGCCAAACACTTAGAGAGATTCCTGCGGATGCTGAAATGCCAAGTCATAAATATCTGCTGCGTGCCGGTTTTATTCTCCAGTTAGCTGCAGGAATTTACACTGCGATGCCCCTGGCCAGGCGTTCATTAACGAAGATTGAAAATATAATTCGACGCGAGATGAATGCAATTGGTGGTCAGGAAATAACAATGCCTGTCGTTCATCCTGCCGAACTCTGGCAGGAGACTGGGCGATGGTATAAGATTGGTTCAGAGATGGGGAGATTTAAGGATAAAAACGACCGGGACATGGTATTAGCAATGACCCATGAAGAAGTTGTTGCAGATCTTACTCGCAAGGAAATTCATTCCTATCGTCAATTGCCAGTGATGATTTACCATATCCAGACCAAGTGGCGAGATGACCCCCGTCCTAGAGCTGGTTTAATTCGTGTCCGCGAATTCACCATGAAAGACAGCTATACCCTGGATCGGGATTGGGAAGGACTTGATAAACAGTATCGCAACCATTATCAGGCTTATTTTAATATTTTTCATCAAACTGGAATCCCAGTTCTAGCTGTCAGATCTGATGTTGGTATGATGGGGGGAAAACTCGCACATGAATTTATGTATTCAACCCAGTATGGTGAGGATTCCCTGGTTATCTGCGATAACTGCGGTTACGCAGCGAATCGCCAAATTGCAGTTTTCCACAAAATACTCCTCCCTAATGAAAAACCTCAAGAGATAGAAAAGGTTTCAACACCGGAAACAAAAACGATTGCTGACTTATCATCCTTTCTTGGACTACCCGAAGCGAAAACAGCAAAAGCGGTCTTCTTAGTCGCAAAAATCCCTGACAATAGTAAGATCCAAGAAACATTTATTTTCGCAATCATTCGTGGAGATATGGAATTAAATGAGACAAAATTAACCAATGCCCTGGGTGCAATCAATCTTCGTCCTGCCTTAGAAGAAGAAATTAAAGCCGTTGGTGCAGTACCTGGTTATGCATCTCCAGTTAGAATCCCATTTAAGAACAATTATATGGATGTCATCGTGGTTGTTGATGACATAATCCCCGAATCACCAAACCTGGTTGCCGGTGCTAATGAAGTGGGCTTTCACCTGAAAAATGTTAATTATGAGCGAGATTTTAAAGCAGACATTGTTACCGATATCACTGCTGTTAGCGATGGTTATTCCTGCAATATTTGTGGTAAACCATTAGAAGTTAAGCGCGGAGTTGAGGTGGGGAATATTTTCCAGTTAGGGACTCATTATTCAGAATCAATGGGGTGTTATTTTCAAGATAAAGATGGGAAAGAAAAACCGGTTGTCATGGGCTCCTATGGCATAGGAAGTGGAAGGTTGCTTGCTTGTGTGGTTGAGGAACACCATGATGATTTTGGAATTATCTGGCCGATCACCGTTTCACCCTATCATGTCCACCTGGTTCTGTTACCTGGCAAGAAGGATTCAGGGCAGGTTTCTGAAAAAGCCAATGAACTGTACGAAACCTTATGGTCAAATGGTATCGAAGTCTTATTCGATGACCGCAATGAAAGCCCCGGTGTAAAATTCAACGACGCTGATCTGATTGGTTTGCCCATTCGTGTTACAGTGAGTGCTCGTAACTTAGAGAATGGATTTGTTGAGATCAAGCGCCGCGATCAAGATAAATCCCAAAAAAGACTCGTTAAAACAGATGATTTAGTGGAAGAAATAAAAACGGAAATTGATCTACTCAATAAAGAAATCAATGAAAATGTCAAGGTGGTGAAATACGATCAGGATTAGGTATTGTCAAAGGGATCAACAAACTCTCCAACGAAAAGACAATCCTTACAAGTCAGGGTATACAGGCTATTTTATTGACCTGCATACCCAACTCATTTTTCTAGACTAATATATTTATTAAGACTCAACCCATTTTAAAGAAGCTAGTTAATTTCATAGCTAGGTTAAGATCTCCAGCCAACTTTAATTTCCCCGTCATAAAACCCTTCATCCCATCTTCCTTCCCCAATAGTACATCTCCGAAATATTCACCATCCGCAGTCAGAGTCATAGTTGGATTTTCTGCTTCTCCTTCCTCAACTTCACAGACTCCATCATGGATCTTTACAATATAGTCTCCTGCCTGATTACCAGTCAGCTTATATTGAATGACAGCATCTACCCCCGCGGCTTTTTCAGATAAAAATGCCTTTTCATGATTGAACACCATTTCTTTGACAGTATATTCAGCCATTTTTTTCTCCTTTCTAAAATTATTAATTGTCTTTTTCGACTCTATCCTATTCAACGTTTTCTAAAATACTCGCTGCGCCCATCCCACCTCCAATACACATCGTTACCATTCCAAATTGCACATTCCTACGTTTCATTTCATAGATTAATTGGGTCGTTAATTTTGCACCTGTTGCACCTAGCGGATGTCCAAGAGCAATAGCCCCGCCATTTACATTGGTGATCTCCGTATTTAACCCGAGTTTCCGGATGACCGCTAAAGATTGTGAAGCAAAAGCCTCATTTAACTCGATCAATTCAATATCACCTAAAGAAAGATCAGCAAGTTTGAGAGCCTTGGGCACTGCTTTCATCGGTCCTATACCCATTATTTCAGGTGGTACACCCACAGAAGCAAAAGAGATCATCCGAACCATGGGCTTCAAGCCAAGTTCATCTGCTTTCGCACGCGACATAATCACCACGCCAGCAGCACCATCGGACATTTGCGACGAATTTCCCGCTGTTACAGTACCTCCATTCTTAAATGCAGGTCTTAATTTTGCCAAAGCTTCTAGACTTGTATCAGCTCGGGGACCCTCATCTCTTTTGAACTTAAACTGGTTTATTTTTGTTTCTCCATTCTTACCAGGTTCAACAATTTCAACCGCCAAAGGTACTATTTCTTCATCAAATCGTCCTGTTACCACGGCTTTCGTAGCTAATTTGTTGCTCCGTAAGGCAAATGCATCTTGATCTTTGCGACTGATATCATATTTTTCGGCAACATTCTCTGCCGTTAAACCCATACTTGTAAAGGCTTCTGGGTAATGCTCTGCCAGATAAGGGGTTGGAGCAAATTTAATTCCCGTCATAGGCACCATACTCATGGATTCTACTCCCCCAGCGATCGCCACTTCAATCTGTCCTGCAAAAATAGCTTGGGCTGCATGTGCGATACTTTGCAATCCGGATGAGCAAAAACGATTAATGGTTTCGGCAGGTACAGAAGCGGGTAACCCCGCTCTGAAACCAATTAACCTGGCAATATTCATCCCCTGTTCTCCTTCCGGAAAAGCACATCCAAGGATCAGGTCTTCCAAAGTTTCAGCTTGCAATGGTTCTGATCGCCTTAATAACTCCTTAATCACAGCAGCCATCATTTCTTCAGGACGTACCGTCACTAAACTTCCTCTCTTTGCCTTACCCACTGGTGTCCTTGCTGCTGCAACAATTACAGGTTCTCTGGACGGATCACTAGTATTCCTCATTATTGATTCTCCTAATTTCATACCTTTGACTAGTTACGTAATGGTTTTCCCGTATCCAAAATCGCGAACATTCGCTCCTGAGTTTTTTCCTCGCCACATAAGGAAAGAAAGGCTTCCCTCTCAAGGTCGAGTATATATTGTTCATCCACCCAATCAGGTGAGGAGAGCTCACCTCCGGTCATTACATATATCGCTTTTTCGCCAATATGCGATTCATATTCAGTGATGTAACCCCCTTCTTTAAACATATAAAGGCCAGCTCTTAGCGCGGCAAGCAAATCGCGACCTCCTGCAAATATCTTCTCCGGTGCTGGAGGATGCCATCCAATGTCCAGCATATACAAGGCTTCTTTCTTTGCTTCAGCAATTAAATGATCCCGATTCATCACAATTCGGTCTTCACAAGTCAAGAAACCAGACTCCCTGGCTTCTACAGCACTTGTTGCTACCTTGGCTTGGCCGATTAATTCAAAAACAACTTGCATTGGTGGCAAGGGAAGGTTATCCTTGATGCGCATGGATGGATTCATTATCCGTCGTAGCAATTCTTTAGTTCCCCCTCCAGCAGGGATTACTCCTGCACCTATCTCTACCTGACCGATATACAATTCACAACCAGCAACGACACGACTTGCATGCATAGTAATTTCTGCACCACCACCCAGGCAAAGACCTACTGGAGCAACAATGACAGGCTTTGGAAAATAGCGCATCCGCATATTCATGTCTTGAAGGACACGAACAACAGTATCCAGCATTTCCCACTGTCCCATTTTGGCAGCCATTAGCACCATCCCCAGGTTCGCACCAGCGCTGAAAGCCCTCGGATGATCGTTAGCAATTACTACACCATCAAATTCTCCTTTTTCAGTCCTGTCGAATGCATCAGAAACCATATTAAATATATCTTGATCTAGCGCATTCATCGTGGTTTGAAATTCAACACAACAGATACCATCGCCCAAATCGATAAGAGTTGCTCCTGGATTTTGATTGATAATTTTTCCCGACTCTTTTTCCTGCTTCAAAACAATATTTGCTGGACTGGTTTGGATATTTTCGTAATTTCCCTTTTTTTGATTATAAACCCCAATTTTTCTCTCCCTATCGTACTGATAAAAAGTGCCCATTCCACCAGAAAGCATCTCATTTACCCATGGTGCAGGTGGGAAACCAGCTGCTTCCATCCTGGGTATCATTTTCTCTACTCCGAGCAAATCCCAAGTTTCGAAAGGTCCTGCATCGTGACCAAATCCCCAGCGCATGGCATCGTCTATTGGTTTAGGAGTATCAGCAATTTCAGGGATCATCTCAGATGCGTAAGCAAAAGATTGGAAAGTAATCGCTCTCACCAGTTCAGCAGCTCGATCTTCTCCTTCAAGAAATGCATTTATATTTTCTGGTAAGGTCCCCGCTTTCAAGGCTTTGCCCACGGAATCGAACCTGGGTTTTGTTGGTTTAACATGGATAAGCGAATCAAGATCGAGAGGCCAGAATTCTTTCTTGCCATCGACGCGCATCTCCTTGTAAAAACCAACTTTGGTTTTATTTCCGAGCCACCCATTCTCCAACATTCCCCGCATTAATGAATTAACTGACTCGCTATACAAATAACGGAGGGCATGCTCATCATGTGGGATTGCAGGAATTAAATTTTGGGTAACATGGCTTAATACATCAATTCCAACAAGATCAATTAAACGAAAAGTTGCTGTTTTTGGTCGTCCAATTGGCGGTCCGGTGATCGCATCTACCTCTGGAACAGTATAGTTGTTCTCTACAATATAATGTAATGCAAATGCATTCGTGCCGGATAATAGTCTATTGCCGATGAAATTCGGGGTATCCTTACACGGAACAATGCCTTTACCCAGACGGTACTCCCCAAATTTACTCATGAATTCTACGACCTCAGGTAAGGTATCTTCCGTCGGAATAACTTCCAACAGTGGTAGATAACGAGGAGGGTTAAAGAAATGGGTACCTAAGAAATGTTGTCTAAAACCTTCTGAACGACCTTCTGCAATTAATGTCACTGGAATACCAGATGTATTGGTACTCACAATACAATTTTCTGGACGGATTGGATCAATCCTTTCCATCAAGCTCTGCTTGATTTTTAGATTCTCAACAATCGCCTCAATCACCCAATCTGCTTCTTTGATGACATCAATATCATCTTCCAAATTTCCAGTTGTCACTAATGTTACGAGGGACTTGCTGAAGAAACTTGCTGGTCTTGAATTCAATGCAGCCTGAAGACCTTGGTTAACAATCCGATTTCTCACTGCTGAGTCATCTAACGTCAATCCCTTCTTTTCTTCATCTGGTGTAAGCTGCCGGGGAACAATATCTAGCAAGGTTACTGGTACTCCTGCATTTGCAAGGTGTGCTGCCAATGCAGCTCCCATGGTCCCAGACCCAATGACGACAGCTTTGTGAATTTTATATGTCACGGTGACCTCCTTCTCTTATTTTTTTAAAATTTACATCTATTTAGTATTTGGCATACAAACTCGCAATTTTATATAAGTACTTTCGTGGCTGATTTATTCTCCTTGATCTTCTACGGGACCCCATATCTCAATGTAATCGTAGACCACCGTTAACTCAGGCTGATTATTCATTGTTCCTGCCAACATTCCCACCCAACCTGACCCAATCCCACTCACCTCTTTTTTAAACATGAAAACATTATTGACATATAAGGTCAAGGCATTTCCACGGCATTCAGCCATGATCCTATTAACTTCGAATTTTGTGGTTAAAATTTCTGGTGAATGACCAAGAATATTCAACTTCACTTCCCCATTACGAGTTTCGCCATAGCCATATTCACCTTGGTTGGTTATAAATATCGTGTAATATGAGGATGAAGCAGTTTCTCGACACGATATTCCCCAATACCCTTTGCCCCATTCACGATAGACATCTGCAATCACACGGGTGTCATCTAGTTTTAACCAGGATTTGCTGCTTGTAATTTCCACACTCTCTTCGAATACAGAAAGATAATATCCTCCAGGTTGGTAGCCCATTTCCCAATTAGATCCAGATGCCACATACCAACCCTCATCAGCTTCGGCGAAATCATCTTTAATAATCCAACCCACCTCTTTTGTTGCAGTTGACGTTAATGTTGGTGATGGAGTCCATGTGGGGCGGAGTGTTTTCGTTGGAAATGGCGTCCAACTCGGCCTGGTTGTGGGAGATAACTTTGGACTTAATTCTTGCGTCTCGGTCGGTATTGGTGTCGATGTTAAGAATACTTCGGTTATCGTCGGAGGCAGTTTCGTTGGTAGGTCTTGGGGAATACTTGTTTCCACAACTCCCGTTTCGCCATCCCCAAGAGGAAGCAGATCACAGGCGGTGAAAAAAACTATACAGAACAGGAACACCGTACCAAACCTTGAAATATTTTTTTTATTTTTCATTTTCATCTCCGTTTAGCCAACTATTACCCTTCATTTTCGCATTATCTACCCAACATAAGACATATAAATTCACTTGATTGTTTAGCTGGATTGAATATTATGTTGGATAGGCACTATCCATTTTACCGCGACAATATTTATGAACGTGAATAATATTTGATCCTTCTGGAATGAAAATTGAATTCTCAGATATCCATTTCGTATGGCGAGATAAATCCAATCAAAGTTTTAATTATCGTAATTGACTTCCACGATAACCTAAGATATTTCGAGCAACAACTAAACGATTTATCTGACCTGTCCCCTCATACAAGTCAGTAATTTTTGCATCTCTGAACCATTTTTCTAAAAGTAATTTACGCTCATACCCAATCGGTCCCATGATTTCCATAGCCTTTTGAGTGATATTGACGACAACATCTCCGGCTTTCACTTTCGCCATGGAAGCTTCTTTAGGATTATGGATTTTGTTATCAGCCATCCAAAGCGCTTTGATAACCAACAGCCAAGCGGAATGCAACTTTATTTCCATGTCGATAACTTCCCTCTCAATGTTGGTTAATTTCTGTCTGGGTAATCCATAGCGTATTTGGATCCCGTTCTCCTCTAACTGTTCTTTTAGTAATTCTACTGTTGCACGAGCAATTCCAATAGCTTGAGCAGCGACAATGGGGCGTGTTGCGTCGAAAGTTGCCATTGCGCCTTTGAATCCTTTTGTGGAAGTCTCAACAGTTGGGCTTCCTAGGATATTATCAAATGGTATTCTACAATCTTGAAATACCATGGATACTGTATCACTCGCTCGAATGCCAAGCTTGTGTTCCATTTTCGTCACAGAGCATCCTGGCGCACCAGATTCGACAACAAAAGCTCGCATTCCCGATCTCCCTGCCGATGGATCAATACTTGCCCATACAACTGTAAAGCCATCCGAGTCGACCATCGCTTTATGTCCAGCAGTAATAAATATTTTCTCACCATTTAATACCCATTCGTTTGTCTCTTTATCCAATACGGCTGTAGCTCGAATTGCAGATGTGTCTGAACCTGCTTGAGGTTCTGTCATTGCCATTGCATCAAAAGCGGGGTTCTTTCCCACCAATTTTGGAAGAAATCGTTTTTTCTGTTCGTAAGTGCCAGCAGCAGCCACGGCCGCTGATCCTAACAGACCACCAGGGATACAAAGGTACAATCCAGCATCTCCCCAAGATAACATTTCCACCATATGCGCTAGTCTTTGGTATGCAATAGGTGGACGTTTCTTTTTCTCTTCATCATCTTCTTTCTTCTGCCCTTCTTCGGGAGCCATTGATGTCCCCCCCATTGCCTTCACTGCTGTATGCATAAAGTTGATATAGTCCCAGGGAATTGTGTGCTCTTCCTCATCAAATTGGCGTGAGACCGGTCGCATCATGTTTACTGCCACGGTTTCAACGACATCATCGATTTGCTTTATTGGTTTTGGGGTTTCGAAATCAATCATCGTCATTCTCCTTTAACAAATGGATACCATTTATTAGACCACTCAATGTTCTTAGTTCATTCCCGTCTTTCTTGAACTATTTATACGATTGCCAAGCCACAAAAAGTTGAAAAACCTCTTCCATTACGCATCCATAATTCAACAGGATGTTCTCGAATATAGCCGTGTCCACCTAGTATCTGGACTGCTCTATCCGTTACCATCATTGCTAAATCCGCTGCTCCTGTCATGGCAAGATAGGCATGCTTGCCGGCTTCTGGTTTATCATTATCAACCATCCAGGCTGCTTCCCAAACCAATACACGGATTGCTTCAATTTCAGTAGCCATTTCTGCTAACATAAATGCAATTGCTTGCTTCTGGGCTACTTTCACACCGAAGACTTCGCGTTCCTTAGCATAATCTCGTGAATAATCAAAAGCTGCTTTAGATAACCCAACCGCCATTGAAGCTAAAGCCAATCGGGATGCATCCAAAATGGGGTTGAAATCATGACCTTCCGGTCCACCTAGGCGATCTTCTTTGGGAACTCGAACCGATTCAAATGCAACCAGATATAAGGGTAATGCATTCAATCCTAATAATTTTTGCCTTTCCTGCACCTTTACCCCTTCCGCTTCCCTTGGAACAATAAATCCCTGAGTTCTTCCATCCAAACTGGCGTAAACCACCAGTGCCTCATAACTTTCTGCAAAGGGGACAAATACTTTCTCACCATTAATGAGATAGTCATCTCCATCTTCCACTGCCGTAGTGGATAATTCATTCGGATCAAAATCGATCTTCGATTCCATTAAAGCAGCTGTGAAGGGTTTCCATTCCATTTCAATTACTGGAGGAATATATTTCTCTTTTTGAACATCACTTCCTACCAAAAGGATTGGGGTAGCAAATAAAGCCGGGACCATCACTGCTAGAGTGGCGGCTAGGTCGCCATATGACATTTCTTCCATCGCCAGCACCCCTGTCAGGGCAGAGCGCTCTCCAAAACCCTCATATTCTTCGGGAATGGAGGCTTGAAGATAACCGAGTTCCCAGCCCTTTTCAATTAAGGCTTCGGGAAGCATACCCTCTTCTTCAGCATCACGATAAGCTGCTCGAAGGTCTTCGGTCGCATACCTCCTGACTGCGTCCATTAACATTTTTTGCTCTTCCGTTGGTTCAAATGAATACATGGTAGCCTCCTTGAAAATTATTTACCAAGAAATCGTATCTGTTCTAGGTTTGGATAAATTTACACAGTAACAGAAGGGGATATTACCCTCACCCTGGAGGCAGGACTCCAGGTTATTGATTGCCAGTATTCCTCGTTGGTAAAGGTATTCAATGTGAGCACCCGTTTCCTCCAAGGCTAATAAATCGTTAAATCCGTTTACACCAGGAAAAAGCGATAAGGATACTTCATAAATCGTTTTGGGTTTATTTAAAATATCAAGGATATATCGCAAACGTAATTGATGGACAGCTACGATCTCCTTGATCCTTGCTGATAAGTCCTCGATAGGACCGTTATGTCCAGCAAGGGTTAAAGAGATTCCTTCAGCCCAATCGCTTAATAATTTTAGTGAATTTAAATAATGCCCCAATCCAGTATATCTCACCAGGCTTTCTGGATTTTGATGAGGACTAATCTCATTAAGCACATGATCACCACAAAATAAAATATCATGTAAGCGTATTACAACATGACCAGCACAGTGACCGGGTACATGGAGTATTTCAAAAGGGCCCACCTTCATTCTAATTGATTCAAAAGTGAAATCCACCTTAACCGGTGAAAAATCAAGCTTAGTCAGCTGATACATTTGAATAAGATCGGATTTTTTCTCCTCAGGTACACCAGACTCTGACAGGAAGGTATATAGTCTTTTAACGATGATCTTTAATCGTTCTTCCGGGTTAATTAATACTCGAAGATCTAATTCATGGATTCCGATCTTACTCTGATTTGATTCTTGGATAAGGGGTAACCCGCCATAATGATCAATATGCCCATGTGTAAGTAAAACGAAATCAATGGTAGATGGGTTAACTGGCTGATTTACTAAATCTCCCACTTCATAGAGTCGTGCTTTTAAATGATCATTGCAATTTCCATATCCTGACCCTGTATCAATCAGTACCTGGTACTTACCAATTATCACAAGGTATGCGTTTACCCAAAATCCGGGAAAAGCTTCCAGGGGTAGCATAAACACCTGTGCATTCTGATTCGTCCTATATTCTTGGATGGTTGTTGATAGGGTAGGCTGTTTAACCTGCAAAATGAAACCCATTTCTTTCTTACCTTATAAGAATTCCATTTAATAACAAGTCAGCATATTGATGTGAAATTTCATCAATACTTAATGCCCCATCCTCACGATACCAGGTTACAACCCAATTCATTAATCCCAACAAGGCTCGAGTCGCCATGTGAATATCCTCAACTGAAAATATCCCATCATCAATCCCCATTTTTAATAGATCTCGCCACAATTGTTCAAAACGATCCCTTCTAGGGAAATGGCTGCTGCGTAATTCTGCATCTAGTGAGCGATGTTCGAGAAGAAGAACAGCTGCTAAATCATGCTGTTCCGTTAATGTACGAAGATAGGTTCTAATAGCTAAACGTAGTTTTTCATCAACAGGAATAGGTTCTGCTAAAACTGCGCTGATACGGGAAAATACTAAATTGAGCGCTTCATCTAATAAAGATAATAAGATATCCTGCTTGCTATGAACATGATGATACAAACTCGCCTTTTGTAGTTTTACGGCGTTGGCAATATCATTCATCGAGGTTGCATGATAACCTTTTTGACTGATGATTTGGGCTGCTGCTTCTAAAATACTTTTCCTAGTCATCCTTATTCCCTACCGACCGTTCGGTAGAAATAGTGTAGCAAATTTTGGCCTGAAAGTCAAGAACACCGCGCAATATATAATGCTAAATTACAAAATATCCTTGTTAACCATGTTGAACAGGACCAAATTAGTTAAGGATAGGTGGCAAGGATACTGTGGAAAGATATTAAAAATACCCTGTTTACCCCAAACGACCGGTAATATAGGCTTCTGTCATTTCATGATCCGGATTGGTGAATATTTCGGAGGTCTGGTTGAATTCGAGCAACTCCCCAAGCCAAAACAATCCTGTCCTATCCGAAACTCGAGCTGCTTGTTGCATATTATGGGTGACAATGACGATTGTATAGAACTCCTTCAGCTCATGTATCAGTTCTTCTATTCTCCCGGTGGCGATTGGGTCTAAGGCTGAAGCTGGTTCATCCATTAGAATCACCTCTGCCTTATGAGCCAGTACCCTGGCAATACACAGCCTTTGCTGCTCTCCAATTGATAATTCCAATGCGTTCTGATTTAATTTATCTTTAACAATATCCCAAACCGCAGCCCGTCGCAAACTCTGTTCCACAATTTCATCAAGTTGTAAGCGGTTCTTTGCCAACTTGAGGACTCTGGGGCCAAATGCTACATTATCATAAATCGATTGAGGAAATGGGTTTGGTTTTTGGAAAACCATCCCTACCTTTTGGCGCAATGCAGCCAAGTCAATACCTTCCTGGTAAATATCCTGACCTTCGAGTAGAATTTTACCATTGACTCTGGTTCCAGGGATTGTATCATTCATCCTGTTTAGACATCGCAGGAAAGTTGATTTGCCACACCCCGAAGGACCAATAAGGGCGGTAACCTCGTTGGCTGCAATATTCATATTGATCTGGATTAATGCTTTATATGATCCGTAGAAGAAATCCAGGTCAGATATACTGAAAATCGGCAATCGATTATTCATCGATTTAATTATATCAATTGTATGTATTTTCGGAGGGTAATTGATGATCACTTCGAATTATTTTTCAATAACAAGACCATACACTTGCTGATGGTATTGTTTACGGCTATAATTTCCATCGATGAAAAAAAACTTGCTCATTGTTTTCTTAATTATCATTTTCATCCTTGTCGGATGCAGAACAGATACGGCATCATCCAGTGAAAAGTCCCCCACCATAAATACAGAAACAATTGAAAATAAAGGCTCAGACACAATGGTTAACCTCGCCTTAGCCTGGGCTGAACAGTACCAGAAACTTCACCCCGAAGTTCGAATATCAGTTACTGGTGGAGGATCAGGTACCGGAATTGCATCTTTGATCAACGGGACTGTCGATATTGCGAATGCATCAAGACAAATAAAACCTGAAGAGATCGCAGCTATACAAACAAATAATGCTGAACCATTAGAATTTATCGTCGCTCGTGATGCAATTGCGATTATCGTAAATCCCAACAATCCAATCGACCAACTAACTTTACCGCAAATTTCCGATATATACAGCGGTGAAATCAACAATTGGTCTGAGATAGGAGGAGAAGACCGTCCAATCGTTCGTTTATCTCGAGAGACAAATTCTGGTACCCATGTATATTTTCTCGAGCATGTTTTGAGATTGGGAGACAAAGAAAACACAACCTTATTTTCAAAAGATACCCTACTTTTATCTTCTTCTGAGGGTATAAGTGCTGAAATTCGACAAAATCCGAATGCGATCGGTTATGATGGCTTGGGTTATGTGACGGAAGAAATGAAAGTAATTGCTGTTTCTCGGACCATCAATGGACCATATATTTTGCCTTCGGCTGACTCTGTAAATAATGACACATACCCGATTGCTAGAGACCTATACATGTACACAAATGGAGAGCCTGTTGGGAAAATAAGGACATATCTTGATTGGATTTTTTCACCTCAAGCCCAAACAATTGTAACTTCACTAGGATTTGTGCCTGTTCTTAAATAACTTATCACATTATGGAAATTACAAAAAACTGGCAAGAGTTCATCATCAGCCGATTGATAAAATTATGCGGTTATTCAGCAATCATTTTTGTAGCGATGATTTTTTTCTTCCTTCTGTGGGAAGGATTCCCAGCATTTTTTAAAGTCCCACTGGATGTTCTTTTTTCTACTCGCTGGTATCCAATCGAGGATTATTTCGGAATCCTAACATTGATCTGGGGTTCAGTCATTGTAACCTTTGGGGCGACACTCATTGCTGTTCCATTCGGAATTTGTACAGCAATCGTAATTTCAGAGATAGCACCCAGGTGGTTAAGGGATTTATGCCCGGAAACCAGCCCCTGACTGCCAGGCAACTGGGGCACGTGCTGGGCATTCCGATGCGGTTGGTCAATGACATTATTTTTTCACTGACTGAAAGCAACCTGCTTGCTGAGACAACTACTGAAAGTCCAAAAGAAAGCGCGTATCTTCCTGCCATTGATATCAGCCAGTTATCTATCAGTTATGTGATCCAGAAGCTTGAGATGACAGAAGGAGACAGGCTGTTTGCCGAGGAATCAGCTGATCTGAAAGCGTTTTCCGGAATACAGCACGAAATTCTAATGGCCATTGAAAAATCACCAGCCAACCGATTGATTA
>CAZTJD010000043.1:0-29764 GCA_964613985.1 uncultured Anaerolineales bacterium | reverse complement strand
CTGCCCATATCTCTCGCGTTTGCACAACAACAAAGGTTTGTGATACACTGTTAAGTAACGTGCCTTGGAAAACGTGGCATTTTGTCAATTTCTTTTGTATTTTTTAATCGATGCGGAGTGTTATTATGTCCTACAAGAATAGAATCCGTGAACGCAGGGAGAGCATGTCCAAGAGTTTTGCCAGGCTCGCCGATTTTATCCTCGATTCCTATGTCGATGCTGCTTTCCTGACCGCCTCCGACCTGGCGAAACTGCTCCGGCTGGATCCGGCTACGGTCGTCCGCTTCGCGCAGCACCTGGGCTACCGCGGCTACCCTGAGCTGCTGGAAGATATCCGCCTCCAGGTCAAGTCGGACCTGGCCTTGGAGAAAACCCGGGGCGAGGGGGCAGGTTCCGCTTCAGATGCCACCGCCGGAGCCCTGGACGAGGTCCGGGAAGCGATCGACCAGCTGAAAGTCTCCCTGGATATGGCTGCCGTGGTTGAGCTTGCAGAACGCATTGGTCGCGCTGTCAGAATCCTGGTCATCGCTGAGGGTCCGGCGCGCCCTTCGGCCTACAACCTGGTCTATGCCCTGGAACAGGGTAATTTCCCGGTCACCCAGATCTCTCCGGGGCTGACTGGGCTGGCTCAGATCCTATATAATGCTACTGATCAGGACCTGTGGATCTCGATTGATTTCTCCGGTGAGGCTCCCTACCTGGCGCCCGCATTGCGAGAAGCAAGGGCTCGTGGTGTAACGACCGCCGCGATCGCCGGTGCACCCTCACTGTCTTCAACCTTTGCTGCAGACCTGGTGCTGGCAGGCCGGGGCTACGACACCCAGGCTTTGCAGATCATGGTAATTGAGGGGATGATCTACACCCTGGTTAAAACCTTGCAGGCGCATTATCCAGAGCGCTACCAGGGCGTTCAAAAAGCCATTGCCGCCCTGACCTCCCTGCTGCAGTAGGGTTTTCCACGAATTTCGCTAACGAACTATTAATTTATTAGAATTGATTGGATGCAGATTGTTATAAGAGTCCACAACTCACCCGTTAAAAAGTACAAACAAGGATAGGACAGGTATAGAAAATCATGCGATTTATCCGTTATCTAAGAGAAGATGGCATACCGCAGGTGGGTTGGGTCCGGGAAGACCAGATCGGGTTGGTCCATGGCGATCTCTTCAGCCAATACCAACGAGCAGAGGCAACCCTATCCCTTTCTTCAGTGAAACTCCTGGCGCCTCTAACACCTTCCAAGATCATCTGCGTAGGTCGAAACTACGCCGCACACGCCCAGGAACACGGCAACGAAGTCCCGGAAATTCCTCAACTCTTCTTCAAACCACCATCTGCGGTGATCGGACCTGAAGAACAGATTATTCTCCCATTCCAATCCGAACAGGTAGAACACGAAGCCGAACTTGCCGTGGTCATTGGCCGGAGAGGACGTTTTATCACCGCTGAAGATGCCCTGGACCATGTTTTCGGCTATACGGCAGCAAACGATGTCACGGCTCGCGACCTGCAGCGCCGTGACTTGCTTTGGACCCGAGCCAAAGGATTCGACACTTTCTGCCCGGTCGGCCCCTGGATCGAAACCGAGTTCGACCCTTCTGATGCACTGGTCACCTGTCATGTCAATGGGGAAATGCGCCAGTTGGCTTCGACAAGGGACATGGTCTTCACCGTCCGGCAGCTCATTGCCTTTGCTTCCTCGATCATGACCCTGGAACCTGGCGACCTGATCCTCACCGGCACACCAGCAGGAGTCAGCCAGGTCTTCCCTGGGGACAGCATCGAGGTTAAAATCGATGGGATTGGTACCCTTCATAATCCCGTTGCTGCCCAACCTGCCAGGTAGAAGCCTGAAAGATGTCTATTAACCTCGATATTCGAACTGGTGTACAAACTGTGGTGATCGTTACCGCTATCCTTGGGATTCTAAGCCTGTACTTCGGCATCCGCGGGCTTTTACGTTCCAGGACACTGCGCTTTTACCGTATGCGCCGTGACCAAATCGTGCAGGGTTGGCGGCAGATTTTTTTGGCCTTGATCCTGGTCGGTATAGCACTCGCCGCGTACACCTATGCTGAACCGGTCACCTACCGTTTCTTCTCACCTTCTCAGACCCCAACCATCACGCCAAGTATCACGCTCTCACCGACCATTACCTTGAGCCCGACCATCACGGAGACTCCTTCGATCACCCCGACCCCTGAGGAGTCACATACACCAACCATAACCCTGACTCCAGGGATCCCCCTGGCGATCGAAGCGCAGTTCGAAGGTTCACTTGCTGTCCCCGAGAACGCTGTATTCAGTACAATTGAGTTTACAAGCGAAGGGGTGGATGCCTTATACCGTTCAATCAAGCCCAGCAGCGTGTTCACCAATCCATTACAGACGATGTATGCCGTTTTTAGCTACGATGGCATGGACGATGGCGTGCAGTGGACGGCCTTGTGGTATCGTAATGGGCAGCTGGTGAATTTCGAAACCAAGCCATGGGATGGTGGTACCGGAGGAATCGGATACTCGGATTGGGCACCTCGAGCAGAAGAATGGCTGCCAGGTCAGTACCAGGTACAGCTTTTTGTCGGCCTGGACTGGCTGCGAGTTGGTTTCTTCACCGTCAATGGTACACCTCCTACCCCCACTTCAACGCCGACACGCACCCCAACATTAACAGGTACGCCAACTGCAACCTACACGAACACGCCTTTGCCCACCAAAACCAATACACCGACGCGTACAACTATCCCAACCAATACCGAGACGTCCACTCCGACCAATACATATACACCACAACCGAGCCCAACAAAAACACTGACTCCCACTCCCTTACCAACCTTTACACCTACGACCAGACCGACAACATGGCCAACACAGACTCGAACAGAGACATCCCAGCCAACCGGAGACGATGTCCAATCTACCTCTTCCACCAAACAAGGTCAAACTGCGGGGATTACTACAACACCCCCAACTCCTACCTATACCTGGACCGTAACAATTACGCCTTTGCCAACCGTTACGCCTACTACTACCCCAACCCGAACACCTTATATGTCCCCCACTCTGACGCCGACGCGTACTCCCTGGCCAACTACAACCCCCAAAGATACACGGTTACCTGTTGTTTACCCCCCAACAATGACGCCCATCCCTTCCATTACCCGCTGGCCAACAGCAACTCCTCTCACCCCAACCCCCACGGTAACGACTTGGCCTACTTCCACCCCGTCTTTTACGCCTTCGCCTACGCCGACCTATTCTCCAACACCAACACCAACCATTACGCCCACCACAAGTCCCACCTGGGCTCCCCCTGTCTTCTTCCCATTCCCCAATATTCCAAACCTGTTCTGGTATTAATCTATCATCTCCACACGATACGATCGATCATGCCATCGCCAGTAACCTGCCAGGATACCCCTGTATGCGGATCAATGAACCAGATATCGCCCTGATATACGGTCGCAATCACATACCCCCCAGAAACTTCCAGTGGTGCTGGAGACCATGCGCCCCAATCTTGGCTGGGTTCTATGCCTGGTGAAGTGGAAGACGGAAAGATCTCCCTTCGGTTGGATCCGTCACGGTCCATAACATTCAAGCGGTAGCTGGAGGTCTCACTCTGCTGGGGGAAGATTGCTTGTAAATAGGCAATCGTATAGGCATTTTCTCCCGAAGGCTGCACCTGGATCGGAGATGGAATTGGGTAGGCAAACATACCCACATCAGAAATCAAAGTGATCGGCAATTTTGCACCAACTAAAATTGCTACCAGGTCAAAATCAGGCGCTTCCTCTGGCGACACTGCTCCAGGTGGTGGGGCGTGGTCCACCGTATAGAGAACCTGTCCATCTGGACTCCAATGCATTCCGGGCACCCAGGCCCAATCGCTGCGGGTTTGCAAAGGTATAACGGATAAGAGGGCTTCCCGGGTTGCATTTTCCAAATCAAGAGTGCCAACCTCGTCCGGTCCAGCATAAGAAATCCCGTTCGCCACGGGTGCGTAAGCAAAATCTATCCCCCACCAACCATAAACGCCACCTGAATTTGTGTCCAACAGGGTTTTAGCAGGGGAAACCCAACCACTGAGGCTGAATTCCCGGGACAGAAGGTTGTTATTTGCTTGCCATCCTGGTGCGGCTTGCCTTGGTTCTACCGTTGAGTAAACAAACCTGGTGTTCGAACCTGGCACCCAATCAGCAAAATGGATCACGTTCTCTGTCTTCAAGTTGATATCATTCCCAGGATCATTCAAAGCGACTGCCCAAAGGGTGTTAATGACCTCATCCGTCTCTCCATGGCGGCTGAATAATAACCACGACCCATCGTCAGAAAGGCTAAAGACCCTTCCATCCAGATCACCGGTGTGTATGATTGGAATACGGTTAGCGGTTGATCCATTGAATAGGATGGCATTTCCTTGTGACAGGTAAACTAGCTTTCCAGGGACGTTCATAGGCGCATATTTCTTCTGGGTTCCGTATAGGAGAATTTGTGCCTGTGGCTCCTTGATGACAATTGACTTGATTTGGGTGCGAGAGACTTCGATCCCATCCTCATAGACGATACGGTAAGTGATCTCTTGTTGACCAGGTTCTCCCTTCTGAAGGGGGTCGTACTGTTCCACACCTTCTGAGAGTAATTCTGTGGGTAATCTTTTTTGGTCGAAGGGAATCTCAATCAGTTCGATTTCAAATTCTTCACGAACGCGAGTAACAACGATCTCCCCCTGGTCCACAACCACGGAAGAGGGAGGTGGTTCTACCCGATCAAGTGTGTCAAGTTCAATCTCCAGGCTATCCAGTGCTTCCCCAACCGTGCTGCCAGGTACCAGATGCACCTGGTGACTCTGCCCATCTACATAAACATTCCCAGTAATCATCGCCTGAGTTGGTGTCTCTACCGGTGAACACCCTGGTGCGATGAGGAGGATCAGAGTAAAAAGTACAAGGAGAGGGTATGAATGGTATAATCGCATGTCGTTATGTTCAATCCTAACAATAATTCTATTTTAATGAGTAGATTATAGCATGACTGAAGAAATCAGCATGACGGAGGAACTCAGTCCCGACCTTGATAAAGAACTGCCTCTCAGTGCCAAAATCGAAGCGTTGTTATTCGTTGCTTCTGGGGTGGTTTCCGTTTCACAACTGGCTACTGCTTTAGAGCAAACGAACAACGCAATAGAGGAGACTCTGCAGGCGTTGGCAGACCAATACCAGGGGCGGGGAATCCGTTTGCAGAACCACCGCGGTCGAGTGCGAATGGTCTCCGCACCTGAAACTGCCTCCCTGATTGAGCACTTCCTGGGTTTAGAGGTAACTTCTCGAGTCAGCCAGGCAGCATTAGAAACCATGGCAATTATTGCTTATCAACAGCCTGTTACTAGGCCGCAGGTGGATGCAATCCGAGGGGTGAATAGTGATGGGGTAATTAAAACATTATTGAGCAAGGGATTAATCGAAGAAGTAGGCCGAGCATCTGGACCAGGTCGCCCCATCCTGTACAGTACCACCCATGATTTCTTGGGTTATTTTGGGTTGACCACCATCGCTGAACTTCCCCCTCTCAAGCTAGAGGAAAATAATAATGATGAGGGTTTGGGGAACAATCATATCTTGAAAGATTAATCAAAAACACTCAAGATCAAACAGTACCTCGTTGACTGTCGAATTTGAATCTTTTTTCTGTCGACCTGCATGAAATGATGCGGATTGAAGGATCTGATCATGTTATTGATCGATCAGTGGGGGATAAAGGGGATTACTATCTTCAAAGATTTTGGAGGTATTTCAATCCAGTCCCTGTTATGAATAAAACAACCCTTTCATCTTTCTGGACCCAGTTTTGATCCAGCAGCTTAAGCAACCCTGCCAGGGTAGCTGCCCCCTCAGGAGCAGCAAAAATCCCTTCTGATTTTGCTAGTGTTTTCTGTGCTTCCAGGATTTCAATATCACTAACAGCAACCGCATTCCCGTTACTCTCTCGCAGATCATTCAAGATGATTCGGTCGGCAAAACTCTTCGGTACTCGTAATCCGGAAGCAATCGTCTGTGCTCCCTGCCAGAAATCACATCCAGGACTATTCGCTAGGAACGCTTCAACCACTGGCGCACAGCCATCTGACTGCACAGCTACCATTCGCGGTTGTGTTTGGTTCCGCACCCAACCCATCAGCATCATCTCCTTAAATGCCTTCCACATTCCAACCAATCCTGTTCCCCCACCGGTGGGATAGACAATCACTTCAGGCAATTCCCAATGGAACGATTCCGCAAGTTCATACCCCATGGTCTTCTTACCCTCCACCCGGTAAGGTTCCTTAAAGGTTGAGACATCAAACCATCCTTCGAGTCGCGCCCTTTCTTCAGACACCCTGGCAGCCTCACTGATGAGACCATCAACCAGTTGGATGGAAGCCCCGGTGATACGGCTCTCTATAATATTGGCCTCCGGGGTGTCTTTCGGCATAACGATGAAGGCGTTCATTCCTCCACGGGCAGCATAAGCTGCCATAGCACCACCCGCATTCCCAGCGGTAGGTATGATCACTTTCTTTATACCCAGTTCCTTTGCCTTGGAGACAGCGGCCGACAACCCCCTGGCTTTGAAGGTCCCGGTTGGATTGAGACTTTCATCCTTTGCGTACAGGTGGGTCAATCCCAGTCTCGCACCGAGGTTGGTCAAATGAAGCAGCGGTGTATCCCCTTCGCCTAGAAATATCCTGTTAAATTCATTGTGAACAGGCAGGATTTCATGCCAGCGCCACATCCCCAACGGTCGGGTTCGGAACTCATTCTGGTCCAATACTATAGATGCGGATTCTAAATCATATTGTGCCAGCAATGGAGCCTGGCAATCGAGGCAGTAAGTCTGAACCTGGGAGCAATCGTAGGTTTTATGACATTCGTAACACTTCAGATGGGTGAGAAAAGTCATGATATTCTTCGATTAGTTGCCTCTTCTACTCATTATATCAATATGGAAGTTGTAAGAACCTGACTGTAAGCCCAATAGCAAACCACTTCTTTCCAGTTTGAGGAGGGTGATCCCTTTGGCATCGGCTAAGGGGATATTATCCACTAAAACAGGTGATCTCACATGATCAGGTATCAGCACCGTTGCAGTGGTATTAGGTGGAATAACAACCTGCCAGTCAATACACCCCTCACCCATTTGCCAATGACTCTTGATCAACCCGTAAGGAGATTGGTATTCGGCATTCGCCCAGGTAATCCGATCTTCACCTTTTTCCAGAGAAAATATTGGGAATCCGGGCTGGAGGTGAAAATGCTTATAGCCCGGATATTTAGGTTTAGGTCGAATTCCGGCAATTGTTTCCACTATCCAGGCGCCAATCGCACCATAGGCATAGTGGTTGAATGAATTCATCCTCGGATCCTGAAATCCGCCTTCTTTCGTCCAACCATCCCATCGTTCCCAGATGGTCGTGGCGCCATGGCGGACCGAGTAGAGCCAGGAGGGATAAGTACGCTGCAACAATAAGGCATAAGCCAGGTCAAGACGACCTCCATCGCACAGCACCTGGCAGAGATAGGGAGTACCCACAAAACCAGTACTCAAATGCCTGTCCCGTGCTTCAACCTCTTTAACCAAGGCGGCAAAAGTCACGGCTTTGAGTTGCTTGGGTACCAGGTCAAAATGCAGCGCTAGAATATACCCGGTTTGGGTTTTGCCAGCGATTAATCCGTCAGGTCCGATGAAATGCTTTTGGAAGGCATGGCGGGTTTCTTTATAAATATTGGAAAATTTTTCAGCATCAACTGGTCTGTTGAGCACGGAAGCAATTTGAGCCATCAAAGAAGCATCATAAGCCAGGAAAGCTGTACCGATCAGGTTCCTCGGGGTTCGACCTCTTCGATCTTCGCTTCCATCTTTCGCCAACCAATCCCCATAGCCGCCGATCATTTCCTCCTTCCCAGGACCAAGTTCCTTTTCATCGGGCAGCAAACGAATCATCCCAGGACTGTTTGTTACCAGGTAATCCATATAATCACACATAGCATCGTAATGGATTTCCAGGATTCGTGTATCCCCATACTGCTGCCAGATCGTCCATGGCACGATGATGAAGGCATCTGACCAGGCAGGTCCTCCATCGCCACGATGGGTGTCGGTAAAAAAAGGCGCGAAAGGCGGGATGGCACCGTAATCGAATTGGGCATCCGCCAGGTCCTGGACCCATTTGCTGAAAAAAGAGGCTGATTTTGTCAGGTAAGTGGCTGTTTTTACGAATACCTGGGCATCTCCTGTCCAACCAAGACGCTCGTCCCGTTGGGGACAATCGCTGGGGATATCCAGTGAATTACCTTTCCAGCCCCACTCGATGTTGTGCTGTAACTGGTTAACCAAGGCATGGGAACAATGAAATTGGAGCGCAGGGGAGTTGTTGGAATGAAGGACAACTGCAGTCAGCAAGCTTTGGGTAGGCTTGTCAATCAGCCCTTCAACTTGGACATAACGGAAGCCATGAAAGGTGAAATGAGATTCATATATTTCTCCACCAGGATCTCCTTTAAGAATATAGGTATCGGTTTGGCGAGCTGTTCGAAGGTTTTCAGTATAAAGCTGACCACCCTCCGTCAGCATCTCCCCAAATTTCATAATGATCTTCTGTCCCCGCTCTCCGGTGATCCTAAGCTGAACCCGACCAACAAGGTTCTGCCCAAAGTCAAAAATCCAGCCCTGTCCTGTTTCTCCTTTTACCAAAACAGGTTCTTTGTCAGGGGATAATTGATCTTTGACCCTGACTGTAGGCGCGTTTTGGGCAACGATCTCCAACCCCGGTGGTGTGGAAAAGATTGTTACTGGTGACCATTTCACACCACTACTCCCTACATCATCAAGGGAAGACGCGCTTGAGAAGTACTCCAACTCAAGACGGGCATCATAGTCTTCGCCCATGATCATGTCGGATGCCAGGATCGGGCTGGGAGATGTCAACCAGGTCTCATCCGTGACAATAGTCTGGGAATTTCCATCGCGATATTGGATTTCAAGTTGTGCAAGCGACCGGGGACGATCCCCGTAATTCTGACGACTTAGCCATCCAACATGACCACAATACCAACCATCCCCCAGGATGATGGATATGCTGTTGGTCCCAGGATTCAGCAAATGAGTCACATCATAAGTCTGGTACTGGACTCTCTCGTTGTAATCCGTCCACCCGGGTGTAAAGACATCTTCCCCAACCCGATTGTTATTAATGAACCCTTCGTACAATCCCAGGGCAGTGATATATAGGCGCGCAGCGCTTATTGGTCGATTCAGTGAGAATGGTTTATAAAAGATTGGACAGGGAGCGGGAGTTTTTGAATCCCCAACCAGGTCAGACTGGATCCAGGCGGCAAGCCAATCCTCGGGTTGAAGCAGACCCATTTCGAACCAGGCTATTGGACTCCATTCCCCCGGGTTATCCTGTTCATCCCAGGTGCAGACACGCCAGAAAACCCGCTGCCGGGATTGAAGGTTTGGACCAGTGTACTGGATTTGGGTCGAGTCGTCAGCCTCCACCCTTCCCGAATCCCAGAGAAGGGGAGTTCCCCTTTCAAAGGATTCAGCATTCCCTGCCGCTATGATCCTGAAAGCGCGTTGATATGCCCCTCTGCGATCTGAATCAAACTCCCATGACAAGCGGGGGTGAAGAATATCCATACCTAACGGGTTGGTGTGGTATTCACAATAAAGATGTTTAATCTTCAATCAAATATCTCCTGCGGTGGATTGTGAAACTGGTTATACTTCAGATAGAAAAATCTTACCACTGAAATCAGAAAGATTGAAACAAGAAATCATAAAAAAAAAGGTAAAAAATATGCTGATCATAAGACCTCGCCTGGTCGGAAAATCGGTTATTATTTCGTAGTACCAATCAAAACCTGATAGTTCGTCAAGGATTATTAATCATCATAACGCGGTGAAGTATCCGCTGCTTCAATTGCAATATGGCTGCCCGACAAGCCGGTGAAATAATTACGAATTATATCCAGTAAGGCAATAATCCATGGATCATTTGCCATCAGCCCTAGACCGAAACCAGTGTCCGGTAAAATGAATACAAGATCAATCTCTTCTATCAACATCACAGCAGATAAATGACTAAAATATTGAGTAAATATTGAGGAATCTTCAATGGAGAGGGATTTCTTGTTGAAAATAACCTGTTATTAGAGTAAAAATACTATATAGATATCTAAACTATCTTCCCTTGATTTAAAAGCTTCAAGGATGAATGCAACCTATGTTAATAAGCTTCTAATCACAAAAAGGTAACCTTCTATCTGGGTATATAATCATAAAAATCGACAATAGTGAGAAGCATTTTGTCATTTCTTTCTTCATTGAGTGAAATCGATCAGGTACTAGAATACAGAAGCCTATTAAGAACCAGTTATTATTATTACCTATTTTTCTCAATAAAACATGTTTTGATCTAAGGAGCGAGGTATGGAAGGTTGGACGAATAAAATACTAGACATTGATTTATCTACCGGGGAAATTTGGAAGAGAGACCTGGATCCTAACCTAGCAAAGCTATTCCTTGGTGGCAGAGGGTTGGGGGCACGGCTATTATGGGACCTTGTAGGACCAGAGGTTGATCCCCTTTCCGCCGAAAATGTGTTGATCTTCGCCACTGGACCCATGACTGCTTCCGGTGCACAGACCAGCAACCGTTTTTCGGTCAGCACAAAGAGCCCGTTGACTGGCACGGTACTGGATGCCAATTCGGGTGGATGGTGGGGGATGCAGTTTAAACGAACAGGTTATGATTTATTAATAATTCGCGGAAAATCCGATGTGCCAGTGTGGATCGAGATAACAGGTGAGGGCATTGCAATAAACGACGCCGTACACCTATGGGGGAAAGGTGTTTTCGAGACGACAGACCTGTTGGGACAAAACAACAACAAGCGCAATGTGCTTTGCATCGGTCCTGCCGGGGAAAACCTCTCAAAAATAGCTGCAATCATGAACGACCGGGAACGTGCCTTGGCGCGAGGAGGTCCGGGGGCAGTGATGGGCAGTAAACATCTAAAAGCCATTGTGGTCGAAGGTAACCTAAAAAATCAACCCGCTGATTCTGACCAGTTTAAGTTCATGCTTTATGAAACAGGAAAACTGATAAAAGCAAGCCCAATTACATCCCAGGCTTTACCCGAATTTGGGACTGCGGTAGTGATGAATGTAATCAACGAAATTGGGGCTTTACCGACGCGCAACTTCCAGGAATCCCAGTTCCAAAATGCTTACAGGATCTCAGGCGAAGCAATTACCGATGAGATCCTGGTAAAGAAGCAGGCTTGTTGGGCTTGCCCAATCGCCTGTACCCGCATTTCGAAAACAGATACCATCAAGGGTGAAGGGCCCGAATATGAAACTGCCTGGTCCTTCGGGGCTCAATGTGGTGTGGACGATTTGGAAGCTATTTTCGAAGCCAACAATATTTGCAATGATATGGGCATGGACACAATCTCAGTGGGCAGTACCATCGGCTGTGTGATGGAAATGGCAAAACGGGGATTGGTTGATACTGACCTACACTTTGGACGGGCAGACTTATTATCGAATACGATCAAAGATATCGCTCATCGCCGGGGACTGGGCGCTGAGTTAGCGGATGGCAGCTTCAGGTTTGCGGATCACTATGGTGCACCAGAATATTCCATGAGTGCCAAGAAATTAGAGATGCCGGCCTACGATCCGCGCGCTATGCAAGGGCAGGGATTATTATTCGCCACCTCCAACCGGGGTGCCTGCCACATGCGCGGAAACATGCTGGGACCGGAAGTCCTCGCTCTGCCTCGCCTGATCGACCGCTTTGCCAACCAGGGGAAAGCGGGGATTGTCGCCAACCACCAGAACACCGCCGCGGTGGTAGACAGCTTGGTGCTGTGTAAATTTACGAATATGGCGGTTTCCGTGGAATTCTTCGCCCGGTTATTAAGTGCTGTCAGCGGACACAAATTTTCCGCAGAAGACTTGATGAAAGTCGGCGAACGGACCTGGAACATGGAACGACTTTACAATTTACGGGAAGGCTTTACCAGGGCGGAGGACACCCTTCCAAAGCGCATGTTAGAGGAACCGGTCTCTAACGGGCCTAGCAAGGGTCATACCGTCCGCCTGCAGGGAATGCTGGATGAATATTACCAGTTCCGGGGCTGGGATGAGAACGGGATTCCCAAAAAAGCCAAACTGATCGAACTTAACATAAGCGACATAATTTAAAAGGACGCGGTCGAACACAGACCAGCGCGGAGGATTTTCATGATTGATGAACGATTGTTTGAACAATTTCGCTATATCGGCAGGGATATCTTTGATGCGGGGCTTACCAGTTCGCATGGGGGCAACATGAGCGTCCGGGTCGGCGACCGGATCATCATAAAGCGACGCGGGGCTCAATTCCGACGATTAAAGCCCGAAGATTTTGTCGAGACACATCTAAATAAGAAGGACAGCGGTTTGATGCGCGCCAGTACAGAATTGATCGTCCACCGCGAAATCTATTTGCGAACCTCTGCCCTAGCAATCGTCCACACCCATCCTAGGACCGCCATTGCCTTAAGCCTGAGTCGAGACGAAATTATCCCGATTGATAATGAAGGTTCCTACCTGTTGCGAAAGATCCCGGTCGTCTCGGTTGAATATGCCTCAGGATCAACAGAGATGGCTGAAACAGTCGCTGAGGCATTGCGGGGATACAAGATCATCATGCAGCGAGGTCATGGGTGTTTCTCTATTGGGGAAACCCTGGAAGATGCCTACCAATGGGTCTCTGCACTTGAGGAAGTCTGCGACATAATCCTCAAGCATAAACTCCTAGGAGAACCGTTGATTGAATATCGTAAGCACAGTGATTCGTATAGCAAGTGGTAAGAGGAAGGCAAATATAAAGACAAGGTGATAGAGTAACAATACAACAGGAGCTAAAGGATCCATTCATTTAGACGGATGGTTATTCGTCAACTTCTGAAATACGTCTCTACGGATCTTGGGTCTACTTTTCGCCTGTTCACAGGTCTACGCGTTTCCTGATCCTCAATATACAGATCCCTGATCTATAGTTTACCACCTCTTATAACTAATGGACCATCAAAGATGAAGAATTAGAATGATTCGATTAATCAAGAGAGGCAGTTTTAGCAATTCCAAGGAAGAGATGCTTCATTCCGCTTTGCTCTATTCAGCATGACAATCACAAGAATGAAGTTTGACAGAGTACTAAACCTTTGTCACCATTCACTTAATAACCAGAAGATTTGATTCACATTAAACACCAATGGAGGCTGACATGGAGTATCAAAAACAATATGAAATTCTCGTTGAAACCATTGATAGCCAGGGCTTGGATCTCGAAGAAATTAAGGGTGCACTAAAATCTCAAAAGATCGAGACACCATCCTGGGGATATTCTAATTCCGGTACCCGTTTCAAGAATTTTCCCTGGCCTGGTGCAGCTCGAACTACCCGGGAGAAAATTGATGACGCTGCCATGGTGCACAAAATAACTGGAATCGCCCCCTCTGTCGCTGTACACATTCCTTGGGATGTGCCCGAAGATGGGGATTATGCTGCTTTCCGCCAATACGCCGAAGCCCAAGGTATTCAGATTGGTGCGGTCAACCCCAATGTCTTCCAGGACGATGAATACCGCCTTGGTTCGCTTGGAAATCCCCACCCGGCTTATCGAGAACTCGCTCTTGATCACCTCCTGGAATGCTGTGAGATCATGACCAAGGTGAAATCTAATATCCTAAGCCTGTGGTTTGCGGATGGCACAAACTATGCAGGACAGGACAACCTTATTGCACGCAAACGCCGGTTCGAGTCTGGGCTTGCACAAGTGTATCAACATCTGCCTGAAGAGGGGCGGATGCTGATCGAATATAAGTTTTTTGAACCGGCTTTTTACTCCACCGATATCCCTGACTGGGGAACCGCCTATGTACTTTCTTTTAAACTCGGAGTGGCTGCCCAGGTGCTGGTCGACCTTGGTCACCATGCTTCTGGAGTCAATATCGAACAAATCGTGGCTTTCCTGCTGGATGAAGGAAAGCTGGGCGGGTTCCATTTCAACAACCGTAAATATGCTGACGATGACCTGATTGTTGGCAGCGTCAACCCATATGAACTATTTCTCATCTACAACGAATTGACGGGGGCAGCCCTAGGCATTGAAGAACCCGCAAAAACCACGGCAGAAGGGATTGCGTATATGATCGATCAATCCCACAACATCGAAGGAAAACTGGCCCCGATGATCCTCTCCGTAATCAATTGCCAGGAGGCATATGCCAAATCTTTACTGGTACCTAGACAGGCATTAGCTGATACACAAAACAACGGGGATGTGTTGGGTGCCCATCACCTGTTGACTGAGGCTTACCGCATGGATGTACGCCCGTTGCTAGCTAAAGTCCGCCAGGAAATGGATTTATCTGAGGACCCCTTGTCGGCCTATCTTAAGAGTGGATATGAACAGAAAATCGCTCAGGAAAGAGGGACAGCGGAGATGGGTGGCGGTTATCAAAGTTAAGGAAATGATGCAATGAAAAGGGATTTAAACCTGGCTGCAATTGACCTGGGGGCTTCTTCGGGGCGGGTAATACTTGCTCATTTTACCCAACAAGGCCTGGCACTGGAGGAAATCCACCGCTTTCCCAATGGACCGGTGTCCATAGCTGACCACCTGAACTGGGATGTGCACTCACTTTTCAAGGAGATCAAAACCGGATTACGAAAAGCCGTTCGATCAGGCGCTTTAGTCAGTCTGGGACTGGATACCTGGGGGGTAGATTTTGCCTTGCTCGATCAGGACGATGCGTTAATCAACAAACCCTTCCATTACCGGGATCCACAAACCAATGGAATGATGGAGGAAGTTTTTAAACAGGTAAGTCGCGGTGAAATATTTAAACGAACAGGCATCCAATTTATGCAGATTAATTCGCTTTACCAGTTGTTCGCAATTAAAAAAACACCCATCCTGGAAAAAGCAAGGACTTTCTTAATGATGCCCGACCTGTTTAATTTCTGGCTTTCAGGACACAAAGCCAATGAGTATACCAACGCTACGACCACCCAGTTCTATAATCCCTATATTAATGGCTATGATGAATCGCTGCTTTCCAAATTGTCCCTACCGGTTGATATCTACCCCGAAATTGTGCCGCCAGGGACCATCCTGGGGGACCTTAAAACATCAATAAGTAAAGAGATAGGACTACCCCAAATCCCCTTAATCGCTCCCGCATGCCACGATACAGGTTCAGCTGTTGCCGCAGCCCCTATAGAAAATCCGCGTTCTGCTTACATTTCCTCGGGCACCTGGTCACTGGTTGGGGTGGAAACCTCCAATCCGGTGATAACAGAACAAAGTCTGGCATACAACTTCACAAATGAAGGTGGCGTCAATAACACCTTCCGGTTGTTGAAAAACGTAACCGGCTTGTGGCTAGTCCAGGAATGCCGTCGAATCTGGGCAGAAGGTGGGACGAATTATACCTGGGATAACATCTCCAGCTTGGCTGAAGATGCTCCAGCTTTCCTTTCCCTTGTCGATCCCGATCATACTGTATTCCTCAATCCAAGAGACATGCCTGCTGCCATCCAGGATTTCTGCACCAAGACAGATCAACCTGCACCTGAAAGTCGCGGGGCAATTTTACGCTGCATCTTTGAAAGCCTAAGCCTTAAGTATCGCTGGGTGTTGGAATGCCTGGAAGAGATGATTGGGGAGACCATTGAGGTGATCCATATCATCGGTGGTGGTTCTCAAAATATTCTGCTGTGTCAGATGACAGCGGACGCTACGGGGAAAGACGTGTTTGCTGGACCGGTGGAAGCAACTGCGATTGGTAATGCCTTGATGCAAGCCATCGCCTTAGGATGTATTGGGTCATTAGCTGAAGGACGGAAAATGGTATCCCACTCATTTCCCTTGAAAGCATACCACCCCCGTCCAGGTAAAGGTTGGGATAAAACCTTCTCGCGGTTCAAGAAGATGATCGATCTCTCGTAAGTCGAAAGGTCGGGTTTGTTTCGTCATTTCATCCCGTAGGCTGGTTTATATCCCAGAAATAAATAATCATGAAAATGTATATAATTGGGGTAAGAGCTCTTTCGCAAGGAAATTAGGATGATTCCGGCGCTTTTTCAATCTGATTCTCCATGGAGACAGCCTCGACGATAAGTTTTTCCATTTTTCCTCCAATGACTATAGAACAAGGTAAGAACCTAAAACATTTATTCGCCGGTATTCGTCTCAATGAAATAGTTGCTTTGGACAGTTCCCATTTCAATTGGCGAGAAAGTGATGGGCACACCCAAGTCATAATGAGAAAGGTAGTATTTGATTTCCGTTATTGAAATGCTGGTGGTAACAGCCACAGCAGTATTTAGGGGTTAAAATAGATCTGAACATCATCAGTATAACTAAATTTCGGAACTAAAAAACATGACGGCAGTCGTATTCGTAACCAGTCTGGGGGATGGTCGTTAATTTAGTAATGGGCAGGTTATAATATCTCCCTGGAGAAACACATATGGAAGAACGAATACAGAAAATCCTCTCAAGAGCTGGTTTCGGTTCACGACGGGCTTGTGAACAATTAATCGCTGAAGGCCGGGTGATGGTCAATGGACGGTTGGCGCAGTTAGGTGATAAGGCGGAATCTGGGCTTGACCGGATTGAAGTGAATGGGAGGAATATCCCAGCCTTTGAACCTCTGAGATACATCGCCTTATACAAACCTCGCTATGTTATCTCTGCGGTTACCTCTCCTGACAGGCGTAAAACCGTGCGAGACCTGGTGGAAGAACCCGGGACATTATTCCCGGTTGGCCGGTTGGATGTAGATAGCGAAGGGTTGATCTTGCTTACCAACGATGGCGAACTAACTAACCGCCTAACGCATCCGAGTTTTAAGCATGAAAAGGAGTACAGGATTCTCGTTGCCAGCAGGCCGGATAAAAAACAGCTGACTGCCTGGCGCAACGGGGTTGTGCTGGATGATGATTATAAAACCAAGCCTATCAAAGTACGCGTCACTGGCACCTACGGCAAAGGTGCTTGGATGCAGGTAATCCTGACTGAAGGCCGCAAACGCCAGATTCGCGAAATGGGCCGTTTAACCGGCTTACCTGTCGTGCGCATCATCCGGGTGCGAATTGGCTCCTTGCAACTTGGACATCTAAAACCCAAACAGTGGCGGCATCTGACCCCCGAAGAAGTAGTAGAACTCAAAGGTGAAGCACCCAGCAGCCAGCTTAAAAAAAGCAAACTACCAACCAAAAGACTCCCTTAAAAGCGGAAGTAGTTTTCTTCTACAAGAACGGATTGAGAGTGAATTGTGTCCGCATCACCAGTCCTTGGTGCAAACTGTCATGATATTTTATAAAAAGAAATTCTAATCATAAAAGGGACTGGTCTCTTCCCTTACACCATCTTCCTAAAATACCTTCACAATTCCACATCGGGGGAAAAGTCGATTTACCTTATTCTTGTATGCATGCTACAGTATTTTTCTTGACCCAGCTCATCGTACAGGGTAAAATGTACGTACGGTATCCTATTATATGTACGCAAGGAAGAACGGTTATGAAAACGGTCACACCAACCCAACTAAGAACCAATATCTACAATTTGCTGAATGAAGTCCTGAAGACTGGAATCCCACTAGAAATCAAAAAGGGAGACAAAAAACTCAGAATAATTCTAGTCGATGAAGTTGACAAACTTGAGAACCTGATCGCCAGACCCGAAGTCATTCAAGGCGATCCGGATGAACTGGCGGAAATCGACTGGATGGATGAGGTGAACCTTGATATACCTTGATACCCACATTATTGTTTGGTTGTACGCAGGTTTGCTGGAGATATTCAGCCAGCCCATCAAAACCATTCTGAATGAAAACGATATCTTAGCATCCCCAATTGTGCGGCTGGAATTACAGTATCTTTACGAATTTGAACGCGTAAGGGAACCCGCACACGTGATCGTCGCAGATTTGGCCGACCGGATTGGGCTTCGAATTTGCGAGAAAGACTTCAACGCTATTGTCAGCCAAGCCATCAAATTGACATGGACGCAGGATCTTTTCGATCGCATTATCGTGGCTAACGCTGCGCTCAATGATAATATTTTGATTTCTAAAGACCAAAACATTTTGGCAAACTATATCCATGCCAGATGGTAAAAACTCATCTTGCGAATTGAGAACAAAATCATATGCCCATTACTATTGTGGTTATCACCCTTTGATCGCCGGCATCCTCGTTTGGAAGACACTATAAAACAAAATGAAACCATAACGAAAGTTGAAGCCATTCAGCAAATTACCAAACAAATGGAAAGTTCAATGAACTTGGATGAGTTCGTCAACCAGGTGCTGGAAATCTAACCTCCGAGTGCCAAAAACCCTCAGGCCTGTGTACGCCAAACCGTCCGAGATGAACATTTGGGCAGAGACTTGCTTTTTCTTGATGAGAAACCCTTGATTCCCATGCAACAGGTAATGGACGTAATCCGCTTTCGCATCCCATTGCCGCACATCAGCATAACCGGTATGCCAGCTTCCTGCATGCGTCTCGGGAACTTAAAACCGGGAGAATGGCGCTCGTTATCACCTGTCGAGGTCGACAAACTCAAAGGTATAGGTAGGAAACCATCTTCAAAGGGAAAAAAGAAACGCAAATAAGGACTGTCAGATTTTTTTATCAGGTTCGTTTAATAATACAGATGCGATTTACTTTGCTGCAGTGGGTGTGTGGATATATCAATGTCTTCTAAAAACCCTTTCCAGCATACCCAGGACTCTCAACTCAATCTTTCGGATTCTGAAACCTTTCAATGGTTATTCGAACGACATCACCTTTCGGTATTTCGTTTCATCTACGGGTTACAAAGCGGGTCTATTGAGGACGTGGAGGACCTGACCACAACAACCTTCCTTCGAGCCTGGAAATCTCGCCGCCGTTTCCGAGGCAACCAGGCTGCAGCTTTAGGCTGGTTGTTGAAAATCGCCCGTAACCTGGTGATCGATAAATATCGACGAGACAAACGCCATGGGATATTACTCGACATTGACAAACAAATCGTCCCAACCAACCAGGGATTACCAGAAGAACAGTTATTCGACAATGAAAAGATCCAAATCCTTGAAGGATTACTCGCCAAACTACCAGACGATCACAAAGAAATGATCGTTTTGCGCTACATCTTGGACTGGCGGGTGAAGGATATCGCTTTCCATCTGGAGATGAGTGAAAACAACGTCTCCGTCACCCTCCGCCGCATCCTGAAAAGAATCCAAGATGATTGGCCTGAAATCTGAAATCGTATTATAAAAATCAGATATATTCCATGTACAGAAGTACATCACCCCCTAACCAAGAAGAATTAGAAGAACTGCTTCGTAAGGTCCGACCTGACCCATCTCAAAGGTTTTACGAAAATATTAATAATCAACCCTGGAATAGCTCGCGACAGCCTACACTTTGGAACTGGCTGAACCAACCTCGTCTGGTTGTGGTGATTGCCTTGGTTATGGTCATGGGACTAAGCCTGATTCTTGCAGCTCCAGCCCTTGACGTCTTGGCATCCCGCATCGCCCAATTCTTTACTTCAGCCGACAGCGAGACAGTAGATATTGAACTACCTCTGTATAATTACACAGAATCCGAGATATATCCTCTTAAATCTATAACGGAGGCTGAAAGGCTGACGGGCTTCGACATCAAGACTCCATCGAAATTACCAAACGAATTTATGTTCACCGGGGCTGTGTATAACCCATTACGGCAGTCGGTCACATTGAATTATGAATCAGGAGATGGGTCAATCCTGCGTATTTCCCAAAGACCTGCCGGTCTGGAATACCAGAGCATCAGTGTCAATGCGAAGGTTGAGAGGGTTCAGATTGGTAAGGTTATCGGAGAGTATGTCACCGGCGGATGGCGTGTATCGCAACCGAAGGAGAATTCCGTAGAAGTGACTGTCACCCTTCAGGCTACTTGGGATCCATATGCCAATATACACTTCCTACGCTGGCAAGAAGAGGATATACTTTTTGAAATCCTGTTTAGTGGTTCTGGCCCGGATTCACCGCTTACTCTGGATAAACTTGACTTGATTGAAATCGCAGAAAATTTGAAATGATAAATTTCTAGGAGGTTTCATGCTACCCTCGCAAGAAAAACGAACATCCTGGCTTGATCGCCCGGTTATAACCAACCTGACCATCAATTGGGAAACATTGATCTTCACCTTGATCTTAATCGCCGCCATATTCACCCGTTTTTACGATCTGGAATCGCGAGTGATGAGCCATGACGAAAATTCCCATGTGTATTATTCCTGGCGATTAGCGGAAGGAATGGGCTACCAACACACCCCGCTTACTCACGGTCCGTTGCTTTTCCACCTGACAGCCGCTTCCTATTTTATGTTCGGAGATAATGATTTTACAGCCAGGATCCCTTTCGTACTCTTTAATATCGCCACTATTGGATTCCTATGGTTCTACCGCCGCTATCTAGGCAAAATCGGCACCTTGATTGCAGCAGGGTTGATGTTGATCTCGCCGTTCATGCTGTATTATGCTCGATATGTCCGAAACGAAGCACTGGTTGGTTTGATAGGGGTGATAACCTTATGGGCTATCCTGCGCTATTTAGAAACAGGTGAAGCACGTTACACCTATTGGCTGATTGCAGCAACCGCTTTACATTTCACAACCAAAGAGACAGCTTTTATCTATACTGCCCAAGCATTAGTATTTCTAGGATTGGTTTTTCTCTTTCAAATGATCCGAGAAAGAAACTGGAATAACCCACTATATAAAAAAGCTTTCACGATTGCTCTCATCATCGCATTCGTACTCCTTATTTTTTGCGCCCTGCTGGGGGTGTTAGTTGATAATGCACCTGCTACTCCAACTGAGACAGGTGAAACAACCAACGGGATTCCGGTTTTCATAAAATATCTTCCATGGATCTTGTTGGGAATCACCTTACTCCTGGCGCTATATTTTGCCGTTCGAGGGCTGACCTGGAACCTTCTCCGCAATGAGCGAACCTTCAGCTTAATGGTCCTGTTATTTACAATGGTATTGCCACACCTGGTCGCTTTTCCGGTACAAATAGTAGGCTGGGACCCGATGGCTTATGAGACTTTTGAAGGGATCTTACGGGTTGCCATTTTCCTGGTGCCACTCTTTTTAATTTCAATTGCAGTGGGTCTGGCATGGAATCCAAAATTGTGGTTGATCAACGCAGCTATATTCTATATCCCCTTCACAATCTTATACACAACGGTTTTCACAAACGGACAGGGCTTTTTCACCGGTTTGGTTGGTTCGCTGGCATACTGGCTTGCACAACAGGGGGTAGAACGCGGTAGCCAACCCTGGTATTACTACACTTTCCTGCAAATTCCTGTCTATGAATTCCTGCCTGCTTTGGGCTGCCTTTTAGCAGGCTATCTGGCTATCTTTCACCAGAAAAATGATCACGAAGATGCATCTATTGAGGGTGGTCGAAAAACATCCAGCAGATGTACAGGTAAACTCACCACGAAAACCCTGACCCTATCCCTACTTGGTTTCTGGACCATCACCAGCCTTATCGCTTATACTGTCGCTGGGGAGAAAATGCCCTGGCTGACCTTCCACATTGCCTTGCCAATGATTCTACTGGCTGGGTGGTCAATTGCTCAAATTGTGGAAAAGGTGGATTGGGGAAATTTTGTTCAAAAACAAGGCTTCCTGTTAATCCTGCTGATGATCGTGTTAATCTTAAGTTTCTCCGCAGTTGCTGGTTCTCTGATGGGTATCAACCGACCTTTCCAGGGGCGAGAAATCCACCAACTTAGCGCCACCAACACCTTCCTGACAGCCCTTCTGGTTTCAATCGGCAGTATATGGGGAATTGTTATCCTATTAAAAAAATGGGAAGTCGCCGAAATTGGGAGGATTGGTTTTCTCACCTTACTGGCACTGCTGGGAATCTTAACTACCAGAGCTTCTTTCCGTGCTGCATATATTAATTATGACAATGCAAAAGAATACCTTGTTTATGCTCACTCTGCCAGCGGTCCAAAAGTTGCCTTAAATCAGATTGAGGAACTTTCGATTAGGACAACGGACGGACTGGCCATGGTCGTCGCATATGATGACGAAACCACCTATCCCTTCTGGTGGTACCTTAGAAATTACCCCAATGCCAAATTTTATGGTGCCAATCCTACCCGGGAACTTCGTGAAGCACCAGTCATCCTGGTCGGAGACAATAATTTTGCTAAGATCGAGCCTGTTGTCGGGCAAGCTTATTATCAATTTGATTACATCCGCATCTGGTGGCCTGACCAGGATTATTATGGGTTGACCTGGGATCGTATCCGAAATGCCTTGACTAACCCGGAAATGCGCAGTGCTATTTTCCAAATCTGGTACAACCGCGATTACACGAAATATGCGGAACTGAAAGGAAAGGACATGAGCCTACCTAATTGGGAACCCAGCGACCGGATGCGCGTATATGTCCGAAAGGATATTGCCTCAAAGGTTTGGAATTACGGCGTCTCCCCCATCGTTGAGGAAGAAATTGTAGCTGATCCTTATGAGGGAAAAGAGATCACGCTGCCTGCTGATATTGCTTTTGGCAAGAACGGCAGTGCTTTGGGTGAATTTAACCTGCCACGCGACATTGCTGTGGCTCCGGATGGCAGTCTCTATATCAGCGATACAGGCAACCACCGCATCCAACACCTCAGTGTGGATGGCCAAGTCCTGGACAGCTGGGGTACATTTGCTGACAGTTCAGTTGAAACAGCCCCTCCTGGGACTTTCTACGAACCTTGGGGATTAGCGGTTGGTGCAGATGGTTCTGTTTATGTAGCGGATACCTGGAACCATCGTATTCAAAAATTTACAGCCGAGGGCAAATTTATCACCCAGTGGGGTTATTTCGGTCAGGGCGAAAGTGGGGAAGCATTTTGGGGACCGCGCGATATCGTCATCGACTCTAACGGACATGTTTTGATCAGTGACACTGGCAATAAACGGATTGTCATCTTTGACCAGGATGGAAAATATCTCACATCCTTTGGTAGCGCAGGACTGCTTGAAGGCCAATTCGATGAACCTGTCGGCCTGGCAATAGATCATGAAGGTCGCATCCTGGTGGTTGATGCCTGGAACCAACGAGTTCAAGTCTTTCAACCAGATTATGAGAGTCTAACCTTCAGCCCGGTGCTAGAATGGGAAATTGTTGGTTGGTATGGGCAATCGCTTGATAACAAGCCTTACATTACGGCAGATAATATTGGAAATGTCTACATCAGCGATCCTGAAGGTTATCGCATCCTTCAGTTCAATACTGAAGGTGGATTCATCCGTTACTGGGGCGATTATGGTACGGACCTTGAAAGCTTCATTTTACCTACGGGCTTAACGATTGGGGAAAATGAGAGTTTATGGGTTGTAGACACAGGAAACAACCGAATTTTACATTTCTCTCCACCTGAAATTCCTGAAGTAGTAGAAGACCAACCATGACCTGAGACGAATATGCTATAATTCCCAGAGTCGAAAGAAACTCAGAGGATCTTAAATAATTGAAAAACGTTATCCATAATATGTTACAGGATGTTCCCAATAACCTTCCCTGATATTCTAAATGGCGGTTTTGGATAACGAAAAGGTGACTACCTTTGGGCTATCTGTATAAGGAGACAACAGGACATGTTAATTTTCACGGTGTTGATTGGCCTGGCATTACTCCTGATTGGTCGACAACTTTTCTGGTTAGCAGTTGCCGGGCTTGGTTTTATTTTGAGTTTGAATTACGCCAGCCAATTTATCCAAGGTTCAACCCAAATGATGCTTTTAATTAGCTTGGGGATTGGAGTAATCGGTGCAATTCTTGCTTATACATTACAACGCGCTGCAGCCTCTATACTTGGATTTCTGTCAGGTTGGTTCCTGACCATTTCCCTGATCAACTATCTGGGATTGAACATTGACTTCACGACCCTGTTGGCGGTAATTGGCGGACTGGTTGGAGTTGGTTTAGTATCGGTTACTTACGATTGGAGCCTGATCCTTCTGTCTTCGCTTTCAGGTGCAGTCTTAATCACCCAATCTATTCACTACAATCCCCAAGTAAAAATCGGCATTTTTATTGTTTTATTAATCCTTGGAGTCGCCATCCAGGGATTCATGTTCATACAGGAAGGGGATGAACAGCGCTAAGGTTATCCATCCGACGTAAACATATTGATAGGGTGGTCAAAATAATTTTATTTTTTGTTCCCTTTGTTGCTCCTCGAAATTAACAACGACAAATGACATGCCCATGCTTGACGTTTGACAATTACAACCAACACTGAGAATGTTATAATCGACTTCTAAAGAAGGATACTTTGAAAAACGCGAGTGGTTTTCAGTAACAAAGAAAAGGCTCTTCTGTTTCCAAAATCTAAATTACAGTGAGGGAGCTATCCTATATGAAACTTCATGAGTATCAGTCAAAACTGATTTTTGGCGAACACGGAATCCCTATCCCGAGAGGGAGGGTTGCCATGACAGCAGCGGAAGCAAAGCAAATTGCTGAAGAATTGGGAACTCAGGTTGTCGTTAAGTCTCAGGTCTTGGTGGGTGGGCGCGGCAAAGCTGGTGGAATCCGGTTGGCAAAATCCCCAGAAGAAGCAGAAGAAACTGCAACCCAAATTCTCAGGATGAAAATAAAAGGGTTACCCGTTCGGAAAGTGTTAATCGACGAGGCGGCAAATATCGACAAGGAAATCTACCTTGGTATTACCAATGATCGGGCATCGAAAAAACCAGTCATGATGGCCTCTTCGGAGGGTGGTGTAGATATTGAAGAGGTAGCCAGGATGATGCCAGAAAAAATTATCAGGGTTTATATCGATCCATTACTGGGATTACGTGATTACCAGGCTCGAGATATCGCTATGGACATTGATCTCAGCAGGGACCATTGGCGGAATTTCGGTCAAATCGCCAAAGGGTTATGGAACGCATACCAATCCTGTGACGCCACACTTGCTGAAATCAACCCATTGGTCATCACAGCGGATGATCAACTACTTGCCGTAGATGGGAAAATGGTTATCGATGATAATGCACTTTTCAGACACCCAAATCTGATAGATAAACGCGATCTCGATATCGAAGAACAGGCTGAAATTGAAGCCAGGAAATATGGTCTTTCCTATATCAAGCTAGAAGGAAACATTGGCTGTTTGGTTAATGGTGCTGGCCTGGCAATGACCACGATGGATATCATAAAACTTTACGGAGGCGAACCAGCCAACTTCCTCGACATCGGCGGTGGCGCGAGCGCGGAAAAAGTGGCAGCAGCTTTTCGTATCATTCTCTCTGATCCAAATATCCAGGCTATCCTGATTAACATTTTTGGTGGAATCACACGAGGAGATGAGGTTGCAAACGGCATCCTATCTGTCATGGAAGAAGTAAAAACGCAAGTGCCCATGGTTGTAAGATTGGTCGGAACAAACGCGAAAGAAGGCCTTCAAATACTTGCCGATGCAAATATGTCCACAGCAGTAACTTTAGCTGATGCAGCGGAGAAAGCGGTTGCCGCGATAGCGGTAAAGGAAGTGTCCGCTGTAGTAAGGAAAGCAAACAAATGAGTATCCTCATAGGCAAAAACACTCGCTTAGTTGGACAGGGGATTACGGGGCATCAGGGTCTCTTTCATGCCCAAAAGATGCTCGAATATGGAACTCTGTTGGTCGCTGGTGTAACCCCGGGGAAAGGTGGGGAATGGATTTTAGATGGGAAGGTCCCTGTTTTTGATTCGGTAAAAATCGCCAGAGAAGCAACGGGCGTAAATACCAGTGTTATTTTCGTTCCAGCACGCTTTGCTGCAGATGCCATGTTTGAAGCCGCAGATGCAGGGATTGAACTGATCGTGTGCCTCACTGAGGGCATCCCAGTAAAAGATATGATGCAGGTATGCAATTACCTAAATCAAAAAAAAACCGGGCTGATTGGGCCTAATTGCCCTGGCTTAATAACACCAGGGGAGGCAAAGGTTGGCATTATACCTGGAGATATCTCAATTCCTGGAAACATTGGGGTCGTGTCTCGATCCGGTACCCTGACCTATGAGGTAATCTACGCCCTTAAGCTAGAGGGGATGGGCGTCAGTACCTGTGTTGGTATTGGCGGTGATCCGATCAATGGAACAAATTTCATTGATGTGCTGAGGCTTTTTGAGGGAGACCCTGAGACCGATCAGGTTGTCCTCATTGGAGAGATTGGCGGTACAGCTGAGGAGAAAGCGGCAAATTACATCGCAAACAACATGACCAAACCTGTTGTAGGTTTCATTGCTGGTCAGACTGCGCCTCCAGGAAAGAGGATGGGACATGCCGGTGCAATCGTTGAGGGAGGTACAGGTTTAGCAGCAGACAAAATTAACGCGTTAAAAACAGCCGGTGTAAAAATTGCCAGACATCCAGAAGAAATTCCTGGTTTATTACAATCCCTTTAGGAAAAAGGAAAAAACGGCTGTTTTGGAACAGCCGTTTTTTATTTGCCTGTGAAGTTATCCCGCAAGGATGCTTTCTCGAGAAAATAAGCGCTTACGTGCGGTTTTTTATGTATTCTACAGCCTCACCAACCGTGGTGATTTTCTGAGCATCTTCGTCGGATATCTCACCACCAAAGCGTTCTTCGAACTCCATGATCAATTCAACCAGGTCCAAAGAATCCGCTTCGAGATCTTCTCGGAAACGAGCATCCATAGTGATCTCATCTTCATCAATATCAAGTAATTCGGTGATAATATTTTTGATGGTATCGAATACTTCGTCAGACATACGGTCCTCCTTGCGTAAATAGAATAAAAATGATCCCTACATCCAGCAATTTTACCCGTGCTGGTGTATCTGTCAAGCTGGTTGACAGCCCCATACCAGGCTGGTAATATTGCTTCACTTCACAGGAACACGTTCTAATGCCAAAAGTTACGCCAATCAGCTCCCGAAAAGCAGACCACATCCGGATTAACATCGAGGAAGATGTGCGTTCTGGCTCAGACAATGGGCTGGAATGCTATCATTTTATCCATAAGGCGCTACCAGAAATCAACCTTGAAGAGGTCGATTTGTCTGTGAATCTATTCGAAAAAACACTGAAGTCGCCGATCCTCATTTCCTCGATGACCGGGGGAACAGAAGAAGCCGGCAACATCAATCAAAGACTTGCTACAGCAGCCCAAGAAATGGGGATCGCTATGGGTGTAGGGTCTCAAAGGATAGCGATTGAAGATCCGAAACGAACTTCATCATTCAAGGTCCGTAACGTTGCTCCTGACATATTATTATTTGCTAATTTAGGGGCGATCCAACTTAATTATGGGTATGATCTCAAACAGTGTATCCAAGCTGTTGAGATGATCGAAGCTGACGGCCTCATTTTACACCTTAATCCCTTACAAGAAGCTGTGCAACCTGAAGGTGAAACAAACTGGGCGGGTTTACTGCATAAAATTGAAAAAATCTGTTCAAATTTGACTGTACCCGTGATTGCAAAAGAAGTAGGCTGGGGAATCTCAGCAGATACTGCCGTATTGTTAGCGAATGCAGGCGTGCGCACCATTGATGTCGCCGGTTCTGGAGGAACATCCTGGAGTCAGGTAGAAATGTACCGGGCTGAAGACCCTCGCCAAGCCAGGATCGCAAGTACCTTTAAATCCTGGGGAATCTCCACCGCAGATTCAATCATCCAGGTTCGTAACACCTGCCCAGATATCCTGATTTTTGCTTCGGGCGGAATACGGTCAGGGTTAGACATTGCGAAATCCATCGCTTTGGGAGCAACGCTGGGAGGAATGGCAAATCCTTTCTTGAAAGCTGCGGCAAAATCCGTCGAAGAAATAATTCATACAATTCAAGATGTCCGTAGAGAAATTCAGATCACTTTATTCGCTGTTGGTGCGCCAAACTTAAAAACACTTGTTGGTAAATTGGAAAAAAAAGAATAGAAATACCTGCAGCAATTCAAATTGGTGAGGAAATCACTCCCAATTTTCCAGACCTATTGTTCCCTACCCCTGATAGTTCACGATGAATAATACGCTAAATAGATTTCATCAACGTTTTTTACCAGCTATCGAGCAAGAATTAAAGAGGACACTCGAACTGGTTGGTAGGGATATCTATCCTGGTTTAACCACCATGATGGCTTATCATCTTGGATGGGAAGGCGAGAATGCAGGTCCAGAGGCAACAGGGAAGCGGATCCGACCCTTATTAGTACTATTAACCTGCTCAGCTGCTGGTGGAGAATGGAAGCAGGCACTTCCAGCAGCAGCCGCAGTTGAACTTATCCATAACTTCTCCTTACTCCATGATGACATCGAAGATCATAGCCTCCTTCGAAGGGGTCGTCCAGCGGTATGGGTGAAGTGGGGGATTCCACAAGCCATTAATACAGGCGATGCAATGTTTTCCCTGGCGCACCTCACCATGCTGGGCTTAGAAAAGACTGCCTCTCCAGAAATCGCCTTAGAAGCAGAAAAGATCATCCAGAAAACATGCCTGGGGCTAACTCAGGGACAGTACCTGGATATCTCTTACGAAGATCGAGAGAAAATAAAAGATGAAGATTACTGGCTCATGGTAGGTGGAAAAACCGCTGCCCTTCTGAGCGCCTGTACCGAACTTGGGGCGCTGATTTCAGGTACAAGCCAGGAAATCCAGGAACATTACCGGTCCTTTGGTCATCATTTAGGGTTAGCGTTTCAAGCCCTTGATGATATCCTCGGAATTTGGGGGGATTCAGCGAAAATCGGAAAATCAAATGCCAGCGATCTCATCACCAGGAAAAAAACCTTACCCATACTTTACGGACTGGAAAACAATCAATTCTTTGCTGAGAGGTGGAAAAAAGGGAATATTAATCCTGAAGAAGTTCCATCACTAGCTAAAAAACTGGAAACGGAGGGGGCAAGAAGCTATACACAAGACATGGCAAATCAATTAACTCAAAAAGCCCTGGATTCATTTGAAAATGCAAAACCATCAGGAAACGCTGGTAAAGCACTCCAGGAGTTAGCAAATTTATTGCTCAGACGTGATCAATAGCTGCTTTTATGAAGTTTATCTGTTAAATCTGCACTTATCATTCATGATATAACCGATTCGCTAGGCTAGGAAAACGCTGGTATAATCCTCGCTGCATTCCAGCCATTGTAAAAAACTGCTGGCATATTTTGAAACCTTATGACCAAAGAAAACAACTCATCCACTTTCCTGTGTCCCACCTGCGGGACGAGACTCAAGGCTGGTACTACGAAGTGTCTTGTTTGCGGGAGCACGATTGCAGCCAATGGAAATAAAACTGATAAACCACAATCCGCTATTCGCGGCAGCAGAATGCCGGAAATTACCCTTAGTCTACCCGTAGCGATTGGCTTATTAACCCTGTTCCTCGCAATAGGCGCAGTGATGGTTTTTCTCGCTTTACAACAAACGGAACAGATCGTTATACCTACAGAAACTCCCACGATTACCTTGACCCTGACTCCGTCGTTAACACCAACACCAGTAACCCCAACGATTACGCCTACACCTCAACCCAGCGCGACACCATTTACATATAAGGTGAAACCTGGCGATACCTGTGTCGGGATTGCTTTTGCCTTTGACATCTCGGTGCAGAGCATTGTGCGGTTAAATAATCTA
>CAZTJD010000042.1:0-30801 GCA_964613985.1 uncultured Anaerolineales bacterium | reverse complement strand
AACATGACCATAGGGGGTGGTTTTTTCAATTTCAAAGGTTTGGTCAAAAATGATTCGTAATTCATGATTTTCGGCATATGTAAATATATTATATTTTTGTTGTGGGGAAGTGAATGCTTCTTTGATTGTATTTTTATCAGGATTTTCTAGATTGACATCTGGGCTGGCTATCAGTATGATCTCTTCCCAACCAATTTGGACAGCAAATCTATTAATGTCATCTGTTGACTCACCAATTTTAATTATCATATCGGATATATTTAGGTTAAGGTCTTTTTTCGGGATAACATCCAAGACCATTGCTATTCCAGCGGTTTGGATTACACAAGCCTCAAGATTATCCTGAAGTATGGGGGCAAGTGAGGGGGTAATCCCTATTTGGATCAAAGAGGGGATGCTAGGAGATGGCGCGATTTTAATCTGGTTACAGGCAGTCAAATTAAAAAGAATGATAATCAATACAATTCTTGTGATTTTCATAAATTTGTCAAAAGGATGACGATGAGGTTTATGATGCCAAAAATGAAACAATAAACAGCAAAATATGATAAGGATTTATTTGCTAAAAAACTCAAGAGCCATTTAATGGATAAATAACCAACAAGGGCTGCAACAATCGATCCAGCAATTAAATTCGGAAGCATAGTGGTTGTATTGGGTAGGGAAATGAATTGTTGAAGGCCGTTTATACCGGCGGCAATCAATAAAGGTACAGAGATAAGAAATGAATATCTGGCTGAAGATTGCCTATCCAGACCCCTTAGCATGCCCCCAGTAATTGTAATCCCAGAACGTGAAATGCCAGGGAACAGAGCAAAAATTTGAAAAATTCCTATCCACATCGAATCCACCCAATTTACTTCTGAATAATTACGTGTATTCTTTCCGACGCGTTCTGCAATCATTAAAATAAATGAATTAATGATAAGGAGAATCGATGTAGTATACGGATCGCTAAAAAATTTTTCGAAATACCCATTCAACACAAACCCCACAGTCCCTGCAGGTATAGTTGACAGGATAAGGTAGAAGCCTAATTTGGCATCCGAATTCGAGAGTGAATGATTTTGAAATCCTGCAATGATTGCTTTGAATATTATGCGAAAATCATTGTAAAAGAAAGAGATCACAGCGAGTAAGGTTGCTGCCTGTAAGAAGACATCAAAAGTGAAAGCTTGTTGGGGTGAAATATTCCAGGCTAATAGTTTTGGTAATAGGACAAGGTGTCCTGAACTGGAAATAGGCAAAAATTCTGTAATCCCTTGAACAAATCCCAGTATGATAGCTTGATATAGTGTCATTATTTTTTGATGAGATTCTTATAAAGAATGGAGTTGTTTTACTTTTTAGGGATTATCGTAGGTATCTAAGGAAGAGAAATATTCTTTCTTGAATTGGTGGAATCGGTTGTGAATGATTGCTTGACGAATTTCTTGGATGAAGCTGATGAGTGTGAATAGATTATGAATAGAAAGAAGCGTTGGAGCTAAGATCTCTTTTGCTATGATCAAATGCCTGATATATGCACGGCTGAAATTTTTACATGTATAACAGTCACAATTATCATCGATTGGCATAAAAGTTCGGGCATGCTCTGCATTAGCAAGATTAATCCGACCATATCTTGTAAGTGCTGTTTTATGACGGGCAAGCCGTGTTGGAAGAACACAGTCAAATATATCAATTCCTCTGGATACACCATTAATAATATCCAGTGGAGTCCCTACACCCATCAGATAACGAGGCTTGTCTTCGGGTAGAATAGTATCTAAAATCTCCAGAACCACATGCATTTCCTCTTTTGTTTCCCCGACTGATAAACCGCCGATGGCATTACCAGAAAAGTCTAAAGAAGATATAAAATCAGCAGAAGCCCGACGTAGTTCTGGGAAGATACCTCCCTGAACAATGCCGAATAATGCTTGATCTTCTCTTGTTTTCGAATCCAGACAACGCTTAGCCCACGCATGAGTTCGTTGCATGGCTTTTTCACTATATTGGCGATCATACGGTGGTGCGCATTCATCAAACGTCATTATTATATCTGCCCCCAAATTTTCCTGAACAGTAATAGATTTTTCAGGAGTTAATCGATGAATCGATCCATCCAGATGACTTTTAAATGTGACTCCGTCCTCATCAATCTGGTTATTAGCTCCCAATGAAAATACCTGAAAACCCCCAGAATCGGTAAGGATGGGATGGTTCCAATTCATAAACTGGTGTAAGCCACCTATTTCGGCAATTAATTCGTCACCGGGACGTAAGTATAAATGATAGGTGTTGGCTAAAATTAAACTGGTATTGATATCTTCCAGGTTTTTTGGAGTCAGGGATTTTACCGTAGCTTGCGTGCCAACTGGGGCAAAAATTGGTGTAAAAATATCGCCATGGAAGGTGTGAAAAATACCAGCACGAGCATGGTCTTCTTTGGCTTGAATTGTGAAGTCAAATATATCCTGCATAACGGTGGTAGATTATACCTCAGTGTTTACAAAATTCTTACCTGCCAGTGTTATAATTCTAACTCTGATTAAAAATCTTATTGTTTACTTTAAGAAAGAGTCAATAACACTGAGAACACATTAAATATTTTAGATATAGATTGTTTTTTCAGATCAGTATATCAATAAATGAGTCCAGGATAATAATTACCTGATAGTGAACTTCATTAAATGACAATTTTGTTCTACTAAAACATCAATATAATACCAAAACGGAGAGCTAACTATGAAGCGAATGTCTTTACCAGGTCCAAAAGCACAACAACTTGTTATGCGTGATCAATCTGTGGTTTCGCAATCCTATCCAAGAGGTTATCCTTTTGTCATGGATCATGGAAAGGGAACTGAAGTATGGGATGTGGATGGGAATCGTTTTCTAGACTTTGCAGCTGGAATAGCGGTTGTAGCAACTGGTCATAGTCATCCACAAGTTGTAAAAGCGATTCAAGATCAGGCAGAGAAATTCATCCATATTTCTTCAGATTTTTATCATGAAAAGTGGGTTGAATTGTCAGAAAAGCTGAACGAAATCTCACCTTTTTCTGAGGAAGCAGCTGTTTTCTTAACAAATTCAGGGACAGAAAGTGTTGAAGCAGCAATAAAGTTGGCTCGTTTAAACACAGGGAGAAGTCAGTTCATTGGATTCCTTGGTGCATTCCATGGAAGAACAATGGGATCAATCACTTTTACTGCTAGTAAGCCAGTTTACCATCGTGGTTTCTTCCCTTTGATGAACGGAGTTGTACATGTTCCTTTCCCAGATCCATATCGACCTCTACTTCAATCTCGTTCGGGTGAGAAATACGGTGAAACAATTGTTCGTTATATTGAAGAAGAGATAATGGGACACATAATTCCTCCAGAGGACTTAGCGGGGATTTTAATCGAACCCATTCAAGGAGAAGGTGGGTATGTTATACCAGCTGAAGGTTTCTTCCCAGCTCTTCGTGACTTGTGCGATCGGTATGGAATCCTACTAATTATTGATGAAGTACAGTCTGGGATGGGTAGAACTGGTAAATGGTGGGCTATTGAACATTTTGGTATAGAACCAGATATCGTTGCATCAGCGAAAGGCATTGCCTCAGGTATGCCTTTAGGAGCTATGATTGCTCGTAAATCGGTCATGACTTGGCCTAAAGGTGCTCATGGAAATACATATGGTGGTAATCCAGTTGCTTGTGCTGCCTCTCTCGCAACAATAGATCTTATCGAAAAGGTTTATTTAGAGAATGCAGTCAATATGGGCGAATACATGATGGATGCATTAGAAGAAATAAAAATGCGTCACAAAAGTATTGGAAATGTCCGTGGACTTGGCCTAATGATCGGTGTGGATTTTGTAAAAGACCAGGAAACTCGAAAACCAAATCCAGAAATCCGTAGCCAGATTGAACAATTAGGATTCCGACATGGTTTATTGTTATTAGGCTGCGGAGCCAGCACAATTCGTTTAGCACCACCATTAAGTATATCCAAATCCGAAATTGATGAGGGTTTGATGATCTTCGATTATATTATTGGATTAGCAGAACAAGGAAGTTGAATGATTTTTACAGTTTTTATGATTATTGTTGACTGTAAAATATGAAACTAGAAGATTTATTATGCTTCCCGATGTACGAATTCGACAGAGAGATTACTTACTAAGAATTTCCAAAGCAATTACCCAAGAGCTTGATCTTAGTAAACTTTTAGCAAGGATACTTGGCGATGCAACTGAACTTTTAGCTGGACAGGCTAGTTTGATCGCGCTTCGTGGTGAGCAGGGCGGTTGGAGATTATCAGCATCTCACGGTCTTCCAGCGGCACTTGCCAGAAACATTGATCCTTTACTTGCTGAAGTATCAGATCATGAAGATCCAGCGCGATTTGAACTTCCTGAAATCAACCGCCTGTTGCAAAATATAACCCGCATCGTCAGTATGAACCTGTTGACTGGGGTTGGTTTGCCTTTAATAGCTCACAAACGAGTGATTGGTTTAATATTTATATTTCGCACTTATAGAGGTGTATTTTCTTCCAATGATCGCACCCTGTTGCAGAGTTTTGCTGATCAAGCTGCAATTGCGGTTCAAAATGCGCAGCTTTATACACAAGTGAACCGGGAGAAACAACGCCTTGACGCGATACTCGATTCATCTCCAGATGGAATCCTGATCCTCAGACCAGATAAAACGATTGAACGCTGTAATCCAGCGTTTAAAAGATTGTGGGATGGGGTCGCTGAACAGATCGAGGGAAAGAGTCATAGTGATATTGTGCGATGGCTTAATAAAGACCAGGGTATTTCTCTTGAAGAAGCCGAAACAGGTGGATGGCCATTGACGGCTTACGCGACCTTGTATGTTGAGGGAGATGTTAAACGCCTGGATGATACTCCTCTGGCGGTTGGTATTACTTATGCCCCTCTCCTTTCTCCAGAGGGGAATCTACTTAATATCATCGCAACAGCGCGAGATATAACCCACTTCAGGGAAGCAGAAGAATTAAAAGGCACTTTTATTTCTGTAATTAGCCACGAATTAAAAACACCCGTGGCTTTAATTAAAGGATATGTAGGCACATTGCGTAGAGATGATGTTTCCTGGAATAGCGAGGTGGTACAGGATAGTTTAGAAGTCATCGAAGAAGAGGCAGATCGTCTCACAGATTTAATCGAGGACCTTTTAGATGCATCTCGTTTACAAGCAGGTGGCTTAAAATTAAATTTGATTGACATTGCATTTGAACCTTTCGTGGAAAAGATCGTAGAACGATTTCAAACACAGTCAACCAAGCATAATTTCGTTATTGATTTTCCAGCAGAATTTCCTTTCGTCATGGCAGATGAGGATCGAATCAACCAGGTCATTTCTAATTTGTTATCGAATGCGATAAAATATTCTCCAGATGGTGGCTTGATTAGGGTTAGCGGTCAAGTCAGATCAGAACATGTTATCATTTGTGTACAAGACCAGGGAATGGGTATCCAACCTGGAGATATTCCCCATGTATTCGATCGTTTTTATAGGTCCGATTCAGCTAGCCGTACAACTCAAGGAGCTGGATTAGGTTTATATTTAACCCGCGAAATTATTGAAGCTCATGGTGGTCGTATATGGGTCGATCCACGACCAGGTGATGGAGCACGTATTTGTTTTTCCTTACCTCGTTGATAATAAAAATTATTAAGATCGGAGAGTTTAATGCCGCAGACTCAGATTAATTGTCCACAATGCCGAACCCCTTTTGTAGCTGATATTCATCAGCTGTTCGATGTTGAAGTTAATCCACAAGCCAAGCAGATTTTTCTATCAGGAATTTTTAATATTGTTGAATGTCCGCATTGTGGTTTTCAGGGGAGAATATCGACCCCATTGGTGTATCATGACCCCAACAAAGAACTTTTGTTAACATTTTTCCCGTCAGAAATGGGGCTATCCGTCCCGGAACAACAGAAATCGATTGGTCCTTTAATTAATCAGATTGTCAATAACTTACCTCAGGAAAAACGCAAAGGTTATCTTCTGAGTCCTAGGACGATGCTGACATTACAGGGTATGCTTGAGACGGTCCTGGAGGCTGATGGAATTACAAAAGAAATGATCACAGCTCAAGAAGAGCGACTAAAGTTAATTCAGAAGCTAATGAATTCATCAAGCGATGTGCGAATCGAAATTATTCATACTGAAGATGAGATGATCGATGGAGATTTTTTTGGAATTCTTTCACGCCTGATGGAATCAGCGATCATTCAACGAGATGAAGATTCTGCCGAAAAATTAAATGAATTACAAAATGCTTTACTTGAACATAGTTCTCATGGTCAAAAGTTAAAAACGGAGGCTGCTGTAGTCCAAGACGCCATTCAATCCTTACGAGACCTTGGTGATAAAGTAAATAGAGAGAATATTTTGGAACTTGTTCTACAGGCAGAATCAGATTCAAAAGTACGTGCTTATGCACAACTGGTTAGATCTGCAATGGATTACCAGTTCTTCCAGATGTTGAGCGATCGAATTGAAAGAGCCCGGACAAAAGGAAAGGAGAGGTTAAAGGAGATTCGAGAAAAATTACTGCAGTATACAAAGGAGGTGGATGAAGAATTGGCTGCTCGTTCAGAAATTGCCCGACGAAATTTAGAAACTATTCTACAAGCTGATGATATGAGAGCAGCACTGGAACAAAATATCAATTCTGTAGATGAATTCTTTGTCCAGGAAGTTACACAATCGTTGGAAAGAGCTCGAAAAGCAGGTGAACTTGAGCATTCGTCTCGCCTACAACAAATTTTAGATATCATCAATGAATTATCTGAACCCCCGGAAGAATTTAAATTTATTGAAGAGTTGCTTGATCTTGCAGAAGATCATGATGCGCTAGAAAAAGCAGTTAAATCTAAAAAAGAAAAGATTTCACCCGATTTGGTCCAGATGATCAGATCTTTAATAACTCAAACAATGGCAAGTGTGGATCAAGCGAAAGGTGAAGAAAAGAAAGAACAGAAAGAGGTTTTATCGAAGTTACAACTGGTACATGAAGCAATACTCAGATTTTCAATGCGTCAAAGTTTCCAATCGAAATAAATCTCAAATAATAAAGATTGCTAAGATTAGTTGAAACTCCCAAATCTGATGACAAACTTGGGAGTTTCTGATTTTGTAAATGTATATGAAGTATTTTTGGTATATTGATCACTAGAGATTGAATCGGAAAAGGATGATATCTCCATCTTTTACAATATACTCTTTCCCTTCTGATCGCATTTGACCGGCACTTCTGACAGCTGAATCAGAACCATATTCGATGAATATTTCGTATGGGACGACCTCAGCCCGAATAAATCCTTTTTCGAAATCTGTGTGGATTTTACCGGCAGCCTTTTGAGCTTTGGTCCCCATGGGAATATTCCAAGCTCGAACCTCCTGGTCATTCTTGGTAAAAAAGCTAATTAATCCTAAAGCCTCGAATCCTTTATGAACAACTTGCTCTAAACCGCTGTTTTTTGCCCCAGCAAGTTCAAAAAACTCATGTTGTTCTTCGGGAGTCATATCTACCATTTCTTCTTCTAACTTGGCGCAAAGTATAACGAATACAGCATTCTTCTGCTTGGCCAGTTGTTTAACGATTTTTGTTTCCTTTGTTTCATGACCAAGACCCGTTTCATCAACATTAATTGCATAGATCATTGGTTTTGCAGTGAGGAATCGCAATTCTAAGAGAAGGTCTTCGAATAAATCTGATCCATTTTGAGGGTGGGTGATGACTGGGTTTCCCCGGACCAAATGTTCTTTTAATAATTTTGCTAATTGTAATTTTGGTAATAGTTTTCTATCTCCTTTTAGGTCGCTTTCCAGGCGGTTTATTTTCCGTTCTAGTTGTGCGAGATCAGCTAGAGCGAGTTCAATATTAATGATGTCCACATCATTTTTAGGGTCAATTTCACCGCTGACATGGACCACATTAGGGTCATCAAAACCACGGACAACGTGAATTAAGGCATCCGAATTGCGAACATGAGAAAGAAATTGATTACCGAGTCCTTCTCCTTGACTGGCTCCTTTAACTAGTCCAGCGATATCAACAAATTCGATAGTTGAATAAATAATGTCAGGAACGCCAATTAATGACTGGATTTTTTCAAGCCGCTTATCTTTTACGGGAACAATCGCACGGTTTGGTTGAATTGTGCAAAATGGATAATTAGCGACTTCAGCATTTTGGGTGCCTGTCAGTGCATTGAAAACTGTGCTTTTCCCAACATTTGGTAATCCGATGATACCTATGGAGAGTGACATAAGGTGCCTATCTCACTAGGGGTAAAAAAGCTCAGAAGTACGATGTGGGTATCGAATTGATTTAATTGGTATTTGAGTCATGTTGAAGGGGCATTCTTTTGTTGTTGGTTCTTCTGTTTCACTGTCTTTCTTTTCTTATACTGTTTATCCTTTTCATAAGGATAAAGACAGCGAAGGCAACAATCGAGAAGCTGATTAATGTGTTTATGAATAGACCAATGTTCAAAGTAACCGCTAGAATCCTAAACTCATTCCACTAAAAAAGTATTATGCAACTTAATAATAGCCAGGTTGCTGATAATGGATCTCATGATAGTGATATATCGATTCAATCTTTTGGGTTGTCCAATCTTAATCCATGACCACGAATTGTAACAACAAATGAATGTTTCATGTCAAGTGAGGCTAAACGATCTCTCAAACGACGAACCAAAGCATCTAGGGCTTGTTCAGAGACACCAGTTACGTCTGCTTCACCCCAAACTGTACTCATAATATCATCTCTTGGAACGAGCTGACCATTTTTTTCATAAAGGATTTCAAGCAGTTTAAATTGGGATGCAGATAATGGTGGTATTATTTCCTTATTTCTGATCCAGACTCGATGTGATCTTTTTTCCAGGTATAGTCGTTTTTGTTCACCTAATTCATCAAAAGATGTTTCAACGCCTTCTAGGGGCAATGTCGCATCCGCACTCATGAAGACAAATTTTTGAGCCAATGCAATGTGGATGACATCACCGTCAAATAAAATTTCAGGGGAAGTAACCTGTTTTCCATTTATATGTGTTCCATTCTTGCTGTTTAGATCTTCAAGGAGGATACCTTCTACGGTGGGTGTGATTTTCACATGATGCCGGGAGACCTGACGATTCGGTATGATAATATCACAATCAGGATCACGACCAATATACAACGGTTGATCTAACATCCACCGTTGACTATCCATTTCGCCTTCAAACCCAATGATAACAGGAATGTCTTCGCTTGTTTTTTCCATGACAACTCATCATGTTAATTATGTTTTCCCTTTAAAATATATCATAACACAATTCATTGAACTGATGTTATCATTGATTGATTTCATCGATTTTTTTAAGAGACGAGAAATTATAAAATCCATTTATTTTAAATTTTGATTTACAAATGCCTTTACCTTTGCAAGCTGGAGAAAAACTTAAAGAACGATACATAATTCGACGTATCATTGGTCAAGGAGGGATGGGTAGCGTGTATCTTGCTGATGATGATCGATTGATAGGGAGATTGTGTGCAATTAAAGAGGTTTTTCACGATCCCGCTATTGAAGAATCGCTCCGTAACCAATCCAGGGAACAATTTTTACGAGAAGCCACTGTACTTGCTCGTCTAGATCATCCAAATCTTCCAAAAGTTTCGGATTTCTTTTCTATCGATGAAAGAGATTATCTGGTGATGGATTTTGTGCCAGGTAAGGATCTAAGTTTATTAATGACGGAAGCAAGGATGAAGAAATCGTTTCTCCAAGAGCGAGATGTATTAAGTTGGGCGAGTCAAATTGCTGAAGCTTTAACTTACCTCCATAGTCAGGATCCACCAATCCTCCATCGAGATATAAAACCAAGTAACTTAAAGTTGACCCCAAATGGAATTATAAAATTGGTTGATTTTGGGTTGGTAAAAATCCTTTCAACTGATGAGGTAACAATTACTGTAGTCCAAGGGCGAGGAACAGCAGTCTACACACCATTAGAGCAGTATGGTGGTGATGTTGGTCACACAGACGTCCGAAGTGATATTTTTTCTTTTGGTGCAACTCTTTATCATTTATTAACAAATAACCCACCGGAAGAAGCTCGAGACCGCTTCTTGAATCCAGGATTATTAATACCCCCGAGGGATTATAATCCTTCGGTTAGTCCTAGAACTGAACGTGCTATTCTTTGGGCAATGAGGTTACATCCAGATGAGCGCCCGCAGAATGTGGAGCAATTTAGACAAGCGCTATTAGGGGAGTGGAATCCAGCCAATCAACCCAGACGACCAATGCCAATACCAACTTTGGTCGATTTATTGAATTCACCAGTTGAAAGAGTATTAATTTGGATATCTATAGGGCTACTTTTTTTTAGCCTCATTGTTACGCTTGGCTGGTAATTTCCAACGGATTAAATTTTCATTTCTTATTATTGTGAATCTTGCTGAATAACAAAATTAACAAGGCGAATATCCAGCCCATAAATGCTCCTACACCTGCAACTGCAACTGAAGCCCAAGGAGCTGCTATAGACACCAGGATTTTGCTTCCTGGTAAATCTAGAATCACATATGTGTAAAGTAATAAACCGCCAATAAAACTTGCCAGATCCCAACGAATACCCCAACGGACTTTTCCCAAGAGCGCACCTGTACGAGCCGCTCCCCAACCAATAAAAGCAGCAATTGCTACGGCACCTAACCAACCCTCAAGCCCCTTATTGTTTTTCTCTTTGCCAGCTTCAGGAGTTTGTGTAGGCGTGGGTGGTAAAACTGTAGGGCTAGGTTCGAGGGTCGGTGTTTCGGTTGATGTGCTGGTTGGTGATGGCTGGGGATTGACATCTTCTTCAGGAATTTCAAAAAGAAGTGTATTCGACGTTGCTAATCCACTTTGTACTTGAATGGAAAGGGTTCCTGATTGGCTGATGATATATTCTGCCTGGATTGAGCCGTCGTTGGTTGTTGTTGATATTCCGGGTCCAGCTTCGCCATTTAATGTAACAACAATTAGAACTGGAGTGTTGTTTGGTACAGGATGGTTGTTTGTGTCAATTATTATCCCTGTTCTCAAAGGGATAGGGTCACCTATCCTGTATCCCGTAATGGGTAGGTTTTCTGCATTAGGTAATTCTTCATTTATGGTCCATTCCGGAACATCTAGCATCAAGGGGATTGACTGGTTGGCATCTGGGGAAGTAGCTAAAATCAGATCGTATCCAACTCCTGGAACCGAAACCGGTAACGAACCTGAGGGTTTTGTAATTTCTTTGAATAATATCCGAGCAGCAATATCGATAAAGGGGGGAATTTTACTAAATAATCCGATGTATGCATTCAATTTAGAAATATCTGTGGAATCTAAAAAATTTGGACCATTTGCAGCAAAAACTACGATCTTCTTGTTAGCCAGTAAATCTGGTCGTTCAGCGAGAAAACGCTTTAAGGCAATTGAGGCTGGACGTTGTTCATTGATATCCTGCATTAGGAAAACAATCCAATTTGAGCGTCCTAAATCATTCAGAAAAATGCTGTTATCCCCCTCATCATTAAGTACATTCATCAATTGGGAGAATGAAAAGGTACGAAGATAATATTGCGAAACCAAACCACCTGCTTGTGGTCCATACAGATTCATAACAGCTTTAGATAATGCATCCACAGCTAGTATAGGTTGTTCAGGGCAATCATCACATTGTTGGATATATGTATCGTCAGTTATGAATGTGATAAACTCATTTCGTCCGGGTATCTCTGGCAAAACCGCATCTAGTCCCTCCAGAGATGGGCTTATGACTGTAACTCCCTGTTGAGCAACATCATAAGATATTTGAGAAGAGATACCAATCGAATTAAAATTTAGAGGGTTAACGACTTGATTTAATTCAAATTCATCAAATAATTTATGCTTTAAGGAAAGGATTCGAAATACGGACTGGTCAACTCTTTCGGCGAATAACGGGTCTTCGCGATATTTTTGAGTGAAAAAATCCAGGGTACGGATAATTGTTGTATAGGAATCTGGATCTTCTGCTTCGATAAATTTGTTTAAATAGAGTAAGTCGTTTCCTGCTAGAAAAGCGTCCAAAGCCAATCTTCTGGCATTGAATTCTTGTTCTGTTGGATCATAGAAACGGCGTACAGCCCTACTTCCAAGATCATCACTGATCATCACCCCACCGCCATCACGCCAGGAAGCGAATGGAGGAAGTTCCATCAATAAGGTTAACGCTTGTTGATCAAAGCCAACAGGTCTTGTTGTTGAACGGATATTTCCTTGTAATCCTTGGTAACGAATGTGTGAAGTTAATAAGGCGTCAACTTTTTCTGTTTCCGTTATAGCATTCCCCGTTACTATGAAAAATGGTGCTAATTCGATTTGTTTTAATTGTTCCAAAGATTTCCGAACAGTCGCAACTTCTTCCTGAGGAATGCGATCAGCACTACCTAACCCTGGAAAATGGGTGCCTACAATGGCAAGACGTCCGGAGCTTCCGTCGTGTAATCCCCTTATGTATGCCCTTGCCATCTCCCCAACCCAATAAGGATCCCCTCCAAAGGAACGGGTCCCCAATTGGCTAGCTGCTTGCAATAACGGGTTTTCTAAGACATCAAGGGAGGGACCAAATAATAAATTAATACCTACATTAGATAGCTCATTTCCAGAAATTGAGCCTACCTGATAAGAAAGATTGGTATTCCAAGTAGCGCCAATCGATAACTGACTAGGAAGAGGTGTCAATCCATTGATTATTTGGTCATTAGGGAACCCACCGCCTTCTTGTGAGGTACCAATGAATAGAGGAATATAAGTCGATAAAGGAGAATTCTCTGAGAATTGATCTTCTTCAATTTTCCTGCTGTTTGTATATTTCGATAATTGCAACTGGTTAATGAGTCCATAAAGATCATTAAGATTATATGTCGAAGCTGTAAAATTGTTATTTTCAGCAAGTAAAGTCAAGCCGCTGATATGATGATTGACGATTAAGTTATATATCTGCGTATCAGGTCCTACATCAGTTCCCTGAAATGTAACTAGGAATAGCTGTCCTACTCGTTCTTCTGGAGATAATGAGGAGAGTAATTCTTCGACTTTGGGATCAATTTCTCCTGTTTGGTTCAGCATGAAAGCATTGCTAATAGTACTTGGAATGAAAACCAAGAATATGATAATGAAAACAAGGAATGTTTTTTCTCTTCTCATTCTTTTATTTTTTTGTTGGTATTAAATCTTGATTGGGTTACAAGGTTTTGGCAGGAGAAACTGTGTCACAGTTACCTCGCTTCCGTAGATAAAATTTTAAATAATAGTTCTCTCCGAGCAGGTCCACTCAACAATTCCAAACGACGAATTCCTAATGGATCAATAACATTACGAAGGATATCGATTTCTGAGCTTGTAGGGGGATTGGTTTCGTGAATATCTTTAGAAATTATAATTGGGAATCCCGTTTTCATTTTTATTTTTTGGATAGAAATTCCTGCATGGAAAGAGAGCAGTCTCATTCTATTGTCATCGAAATCAAATTGTCCAAGATTCGATACCAAGTAAGTGAACCTTTCCCCGCGAGGATGCGTAGATTGGTGACCTAATCCAGAATAATAATCTAGTTTAGAAACAAAGGTTACTTTGGAATGCCTGGGAATGTATAAATAAGTCTTATTTATATAAGTTGTAACATCTGGCATTCCACCAGTTCCGGGGAGACGTAGTTTTGGACTAAGGTAATTTTTTCCAAAAGCAATATTGTTAAAATTTCCATTAACATCAATTTGTGCAGGTCGAAAAAATTCTTTCGGTTTCAACGAAGGAAGAAAATCTGACGTTGTCCTTACAAAACCAATATTGGTGAGGGATTTATCTAGCCATAGGTTCTCAATACTTGATATGCCTAAAGGTGCAGGGTGTTTGCATATCCCCTGGCCAATTGCTGAAGCAAAATATAAATTTGGGGCATGAGTACGACGTGCGAGAAGATAAGCAGCAGCAACCATAGGTGTAGCAATACCCTGAACAACAAGCTCGCCGTCTTTAATTTGGCGAGACATACAGACAACCATAATCTCATCTGGGGTAAACTCCATTTTACAATCTCGATCCAGTGATTTCGGTGAACAAAGTTTCCTCGATATTACCACCGGATAAGATTAAAACCAAAGGTCTGTGTTTAATTTTCCCCATCAAGATCGCGGACAAAACCACTGCAGCAGAACCTTCGATTCTCTCACCATAGGAATACCAGGCATAAGAAATACCCTTGGCGATTTCATTTTCATTGACCAAAATAAGGTCATCTACCAATTCGCGAATGATGGGAATAGTGATAGATCCGTGTTCAACGGGTCCAGCTAAACCATCTGCAATCGTAGGTCTCTCAAGAATATTATCCTGATTTTTCTTATGGTAAAGAGCATACATGAATGGGGATGTTTCGGCTTGAACCCCAATAACCTTTGATTCCGGATTTAGTTCTTTAGTGACTGTCGCAATTCCAGAAAGCAATCCACCCCCGCTTGTCGGCACCAACCAGGTTGCTTTCCTTATCCTTGAATCATCAAAAGACTGTAGCTGGTCCAAGATTTCTAAAGCGATTGTCCCCTGACCCGCAATGATATGCCCATCATTATAGGGTGAAATCCAGGTGGCTTTAGATTCAGATGCGGCTTTTATTGCTGCATTCTCAGCATTATTATAGCCTCCAGGGATGAAGATCACCTTTGCTCCGTAAGATTGAATTGCCTGAATTTTTATCCGAGGTGCATTTTCTGGAACATATATTGTTGTCGGAGAACCAATCAATATTCCGGCTAGTGCGACGCCCTGGCCATGATTACCAGCAGAAGCAGCCAGCAATCCAGCTTTCTGTTCCCACTTCTTTAGGTGCAATACCTTGTTTAAAGCGCCTCTTGCTTTAAATGATCCGGTGACTTGGTGATTTTCCCACTTCAGATAGAGGTCTTGTTCTTTATCATACGTCAAGGAAGTAACGATTGTGTAAGGGGCTATTGTTGATCTAGCATCAATGAACCAGGATTTCGGAATCATGTAGGGAGTTTTTTTCTTTTTTAACAATTAAACGAGCTTGTTGCGCTAGTGGAATATTATCTGTAAATATACCATCAATCTGCCATCGAAATAAATCTAACATCCTTTCAAAATTGTTTACAGTATATGTATGGACGCTAAGTCCTTTCAGATGACATTTTTTTATCAAATTTTGGTTTGTATCGCTTGAATCAGGGTGAAGGGCATTGTGAGGGATAAACTTTCCAAGCACTGACAGTGCCAAAAAGCCACCAAAACCAGGTGCAGCTAATAAACCAATGGGACAGTCAGGTAATTGCTTGCGAATTTTTATTAATGCTATAGGATTGAATGAAGAAAATAATATATTCTCTTTTTGATTATGATCTTTCACAATTTCGGCTGTTTTTTGGGGAAGATGATCAGACGGTGAGGAATAATTTGTTAACTCGACGTTGATAAAGATTCTGCTACCAATTATTTCTAAAACTTCATTGAGGGTTGGGATTCTTTCTCCGCTGAAGGTAATGTCAAAATATCGACCAGCATCAAGCGATTTTATAGTGGCTAAATCCAGTTTTGATACAGTTCCATTTCCATCTGTTGTTCGATCTACTTTTTCATCGTGAATAACAATAACTTCGCCATCGACTGATAATTTGACATCGAGTTCAATTGCATCTGCTTTCTGTTGAATGGCTAATTCAAAAGCTGCTAAGGTGTTTTCTGGGGCATAAGCACTTGCTCCACGATGAGCAAAGAGAATTGGTTTTGTCAGAGTTGAAATCATATTAGATGTTTACGAAATAAGCAGCAGCAGCACGGTCAATCATTTCAGGAGTCATTTCAGGTTCTAAGTTCAAAAATACGGCAATATCGTTTATTTGATCACATATATCCCGTGGATGTGATGCTCTTAATTTTCGATTGCGTTTTATATACCATTCCTGTAATAAATAAGCCAATCCATGATCGTCGTAATGAACGCCTCTGATTTTGGCAACATCTTGAAATATTTTCCGATAATCCTCATAGCTGGGATCACCTACTTCGATTTTATGTCTTAATCTCCTTAAGAACGCTTCATCTACGAGGTCTCGAGGCGGAAGATTGGTTGAAAAGACCACAAGAACATCAAAAGGGACTTCTATTTTTCGTCCGGTATGGAGGGTAAGATAATCAATTCGATTTTCTAACGGGACAATCCAGCGGTTGAGCAAATCTCGCGGACGAACGAGTTGGCGTCCAAAATCATCGATCAAGAGGATTCCACCATTCGCTTTCACCTGAAAAGGTGCTTCATAAAATTTATTTACATCATCGAAAACAAGGTCCAAACCGTCAAGAGTCAGCTCGCCGCCTACGACGATAAAAGGTCGTCGAATTCTAACCCAGCGAGCATCTTTGCGATTTCCTGATCGAAGTGTACCTGATCCCAACCCGGAATCAGGGCTTTCAGGTGCTTTCTTATGGTTTACAGAATCGTAGAGTTTGACCACCTGACCATCGATATAGATCGCGTAAGGAATATACATCATCGCGCTAAGAACCAGTTTACCTATTGCCTGTGCAATACTTGTTTTACCATTTCCGGGTGGGCCGTAAATAAATATCGAAGTACCAGAATTAATGGCGGGACCAATCCGTTCGATTGTCTCTTCCGACAAGACTAAATCTGAAAGTGCCTGATGCAGTATACGATTAGTCACTATAATTTTGCTGCGGCTCTGCCTTAAGATTGATTTGTTGTAGACACTGATTGGGACAGGCGCAGGTCCAGCGTATTGGCTCCTTTCAAGGGCTTCTCTTGCTCGAGCGATTCCAGCAGACGTGATTGCATATTGGTATGCTCCTTCTCCTAACCCCATTTGTGAGGAACGGACTTCAACAAATTTCTCACGTTTCAATGCTTCGAGAATTTGATCTGTTATGCCAGCAAATGGCAGCGAGAGTTCTTCTGCCATTTTGAATCCAGTGAGGTACCCCTGAAAATAAAGGATTTTTAAGGCCAGATCCTGAAGCCATAGTTGTGATAATCCGGTATCACTTAATTTCGAAATTGGGGGTGGTAAGAAGGCACTGATGCTGGCTGGATGCTGCTGATTCGGGTTGGATTGGAATTGGTTTGTTGTCATTTTTTCCACTTATTTTTTGTATTTTCTACAGTTTTTTGGATTACAAACCGCATATGAAAATTATAGCATGTGAATTGTCATTAACAAGATTAGAATAAAAACCTATCGAATAGTCAGCAGGTATCTTTTTCATCGATTTTTTTTCTTCAAGAATTGTATAAAATTTGTCACAAAAAAATACTTGCATCGATTAAGGTATAATCCCGGCTATGAAATTATCAGTCATCATTCCTGTATATAATGAAATTAAAACCATTGAGAAAATCATTGAGAGAGTCGAAAGTCAAGACTTGGCTGAAGAAATAATTTTAGTCGATGACGGATCTACTGATGGTACAGCTGAGGTCCTTGAAGCATTTAATAAGCAAAGGCAGATTAAGGTATTATCCCATAAGATTAACAAGGGAAAAGGCGCAGCGGTTAGAACTGGTTTAGATGAAGCCGGTGGAGACATTATTTTGATCCAGGATGCTGACCTAGAATATGATCCAAGAGATTATCCAAATTTGTTAAAGCCAATTGAAGAAGGTGTTGCGGATATTGTTTATGGTTCGCGGTTTCTTGGTGCTCCACGTCTAACAGCGATGTTTTGGCACATGGTGGCTAATAAACTTCTAACATTGATGACGAATATTCTCTATGATACGATTTTATCAGATATGGAGACCGGTTATAAAGTGTTTAGAAAAGAAGTTATCCAGGGATTAACACTTCATTCAAAAAGGTTTGAATTCGAGCCTGAATTTACAGCAAAAGTTTTAAAACGCGGTTACCATATTTTTGAAGTACCGATTAAATTTATCCCAAGAGATTATGAACAGGGGAAGAAAATTGGGATTCGAGATGCTTTTGAAGCTGTCTGGACGTTGATAAAATATCGTTTTGTTGATTAATATGCTTCAGGTAAAGTTCGTTGATATGTTGAAAGGTGATTAGTCTGATCACCTGATCCTCAGTGATATATTAATTTAAATGATTAAGTGGTAGGGATTCAATATTTTATTCAGCTGGTTTAATGTCTTTAATATTCAATTGAAGAGATTGTCTACCCTTGTATTCATTCATTTCGAAATGATAAGCAATGTCAATGATGGATGGTAGTCGATCTTGCCAATATCCTTGACGGAAGGCAATTGCGTCAAAGGTAAGCCAACCATCACTAATTGTGAGTTTGAGATGGGAGCCATCTTTTCCAACAACCCTGGCGTTAATGACCTGTAAACCCCGGCTGGCAAAGGTTGGGATAGGATTTCCATACCCGGTTGGTTGAAACCACTCTAGGTACTTCAACAGACTAGGTGTAAGTTGTTGGAGGATTATATTATCTACATCAAGCTTAATGGTTGGTTGCAAGTCCAATGCCGATAATTGCTCATTTGCAATTATTCGCAGACGATCCTCAAGTTCCAATAGATTCGAATTGCGTATAGTAAAACCAGCAGCAGCTGCATGCCCACCATGGTGCTCTAGTAAATCAGCACACTGATCAAGAGCCTTGGTGATGTGAAATTCCTTAATACTACGACAAGAAGCTTTCGTGAACTCTGTATTTGACTGTCCAACAATTGCTGGACGATAAAATCGTTCCGTCAAGCGAGAAGCCACCAAACCAACAACACCAGAATTAAAATTCTCATCGATCGCAAATAGAAGCAGAGGATCGGGGTCTTGTGAAAAGGCAAGTACCTCGGCCTTCTCTTGGATTTCCCTGGTCTTCATTTGCCGTAAGCGGTTTTGGTTGTCTAATTTTTGTGCTAGTAAAGACGCCCTATTGACATCATTTGTAAGCAGCAAATCCAAAGCGTCTAAAGCGGTTTCAAGACGTCCAGCAGCATTTAATCTAGGTCCTAACGTAAAACCAATATCAGTTGCATTTATTTTCTCTGGATTTAATCCTGCAACTCCAATCAGGGACATGATACCCTGTCTATGAGGTCTCCGTAGTATATTTAGACCTTCTTTTACAAGATACCTATTTTCATCAATTAAAGGGACCAAATCTGCGACAGTACCTAGGGCAACGAGATCCAGGTAATCTGACAAATTGAAAAATTTGCTATCGTAAAGATCGCTTAAGGCCTCAAGTAATTTATATGCGATACCGACCCCAGCTAATTCTTTTGTTGGGTAATCATCTCCAGGTTGTTTTGGATCGATAATAGCAACAGCTTGAGGAATATCATTAGCGGGATGATGATGATCTGAAATGATTAAGTCTAACCCGAGACTCTTTGCATAAGAAGCTTCATTTAAGGATCGAATTCCACAATCTACCGTAATCACCAAATCAACCCCCATCTTCTTTAATGAATCTAAAGCATCATTATTAAGACCGTATCCTTCATCAAATCGATTTGGAATATATGAGGTAATGTTTGCATTAAATGATCCTAAAGCTGAAGAAAGTAGTGCAGTTGCTGTTACCCCATCAACGTCATAATCACCATAAATAGCAATTTTTTCCCCTTGTTCTATCGCTTTTTGAATACGTTCTACTGCAACATCTATTCCCAACAAATTGCCTGGTGAAGTACCGGGTGGCTTTTGTCCTTCCAGGAAAATTCGAGCTTTCTCATGGTCAGCTATACCACGGTTGAACAGTATTTGCCTTAATATGGGAGGGTAGCCATGTAGAGAATCTTCTGCTTCAGGTGTAATGAGTGATTCAATATGCCATTGTTTGTTGTTTTCCTGAATAATCATGGAAGGCTTTCTCTGGCTAATACTAAAGCCCCAAGCAATCCTGCATCATCTCCGAGGGCAGCGGTCTTCAAAGTTAAATCCTTGCAATAGCTGGGTTCGAAAATTTCAGTTTCTAAAGCTAAAGTAATATGTGGTAATAATAAATCAATACTCTTTGAAACTCCTCCACCAAAAATAATGCAGCTGGGGTTAAAGATTACCAAGAAATTCACAATTGCAATCCCGAGAGCTTCGCCAGCACGGGCAAAGGCTGACAAGGCTAGAGGATCTTTGCTATATGCTGCTTCAGCGACTTTTTTTGCATCAATGTTTTTCACACTTTTGAGTATTGATTCACTCCCTTGTTGTATTTGTTCTTTTGTCCATTTTGCGATGGCAGTTCCCGACGCGATGGCTTCAAGGTGTCCTCGCTTACCGCAACTACAAACGGGGCCACCGGGCAAAATCGTCACGTGCCCCAATTCAGCTGCCATTCCTCTCACACCAAGAAGCAGCTTGCTATCAGAAATGATTCCACTACCTATACCAGTACTTATGGTCAAGTAAATTAGGTTTTGATGACCTTGACCAGCGCCATGTCGCCATTCTCCTAAAGCTGCCAGATTTGCATCGTTTCCTAAGAATACAGGCGTATCAAATTCATCCTTTAAGTACCTGACAATTGGAAAATCATCAAATGCTGGAATGTTTGGAGATCTTTCTATGAGACCATTTTTTAAATCAAGGGGACCAGCAACGGCAATTCCAATTGCCTTTACTGCTATGTCTTCTGGCCAAACAGAGTGGATGACCTCGACCAATCTATGTTTTGGTGTGATGCCTGGTATCTGGGAGTGGATCCGATTGATTTCTAGCGGTTCAAGGCTGTTGGAAGTATAGGAAGCGGCACGCATTTGTGTTCCGCCAATGTCAACAGCGATATGAGCATTCATATCATGAAGTATAGCATATTATTACGAGTGAGAAATTTCCTGATTCAAATTACCCTTGATATCATAAGTTGACGAAGCAGCTAAAGCCTGCTATTATCAGGTGATATGGTTTCTAAATTTCGGAAGTATTTTAAATTAGGAAAAGAACAAAAGTTTCAAAGAAATTTGCGATGGTTTTTACCAGGTTTGGGTGTAAAACGATGGTTATTGGTTATATTAGTCGGCACTACATTCATTGGTGTAGGAATTGGCATTTTGATTCTGGATATTTATCGTAGTGCATCAGACACCTGGTGGCTTCCATTAATGTCTTATGCATCCCTCAGAGTGCTTTCCAGACCTTTACGTGTCATAATATTTGGTGGAATAGGTTTCGGTTTACTCGTAGGAGGAATTTGGGGATTAAATCGCGCCCTTGTTATCCCTTTTAGAAAACCAGGACAACCAATCGTAGATACAATCTCGACCCATCGAAGAAAAGAGCGTGGTCCTAGAATTGTTGTAATTGGTGGAGGACACGGACTATCAATGTTGTTACGGGGTTTGAAGGCTTACTCTCACCGATTAACAGCTATTGTGACTGTAGCTGATGATGGAGGTTCATCTGGGCGTTTACGAAGAAGTATGGGCATCCTTCCCCCGGGAGATTTGAGAAACTGCCTCGCCGCCTTATCTGATGATGAGACGATGATAACTCAACTTTTCCAATATCGTTTTGCTGATGGAGATGGTGATCTTAATGGACATTCATTTGGCAATCTTTTTATTAGTGCATTATCGGAAATAACGGGAAGTTTTGAAGGAGCTCTAGCCGAATCTGGTAAGGTATTAGCTATAAACGGAAGAGTCTTGCCGTCATGCCTGGAAGATATCAATCTTGTTGGTGAAATTAATCCACCTGGATCAGGTGAAAAGATTGTAGTTGAAGGTGAAAGTAATATCACGGAATCTAAGGGAAAGATCCAAAGAATTTGGTTGAAACCGAGTAATCCCAAAGCGTATCCAGAAGTGATCCAGGCGATTCTATCTGCAGACCTGATTGTCCTTGGTCCAGGCAGTCTATTTACGAGTATCTTGCCAAATGTGTTAGTTCCTGATATTGCAGCAGCTCTCCGAACCAGCCAAGGGTTTAAAGTATATGTCTGTAATGTAGCGACCCAACCGGGTGAGACTGATAATTACTGCTGTTGGGATCATATCGAAACTATTATTTCTCATGGTGGAAGTGGCTTAATTGACCTGGTTGTGCAAAATAATAATTTTAATGGGAAGCTATTAAATGGTATGAAATGGGTTAAAGTCGAAAATGGTCATCAGATAATGTACCCGATATATGAGGCAAACCTGATTGATGAGACCGAACCTTGGCACCACGATTCAAATAAGTTGGCTTCTGTTTTGATGGACTTATATCAGGAAAAAACAGGACCATTAGTTGAGAATATCAGAAATAAGTGATCCTCCTTAAACCAGTAAAAATTTCATAAGTGTTCTTGTCGATGATGTTCATTTTGGGTTTTGCCACTTTGGTTAATTAGCGATATAATTTAGGTCATATTAAAGGATATTTTTTATTGTGGCGGTTGACCCCGCCACAATTCTTGTGAATAAGAGATATTTATTTCTATAGGAGGTATGCTATGACAATACGTATTGGCATAAATGGTTTTGGACGGATTGGTAGGCAAGTACTCAAAGCAATTTTTGAGGAGCATGAAGGAGTTTTCGATGTTGTTGCCATTAATGACCTTTTTCCAACCGAAACAAATGCTCATCTATTCAAATACGATTCGAATTACGGTATTTTTGATGGCAAGGTAGAAGTCGTGGATGGTAACCTTGTCGTCAATGGTGACACACTCAAGGTTTTTTCTGAACGTGACCCGGGTAAACTCCCTTGGGGTGAATTGGGTGTTGATATTGTTATTGAGGCTACTGGAGTATTCCGCGACACTAGCAAAGATCCAGGGCCTCAGACTCATATTACAAAAGGGGGTGCTAAAAAGGTAATCATTTCAGCCCCCTCTAAAGGTGAAGATCTGACCATAGTGTTAGGGGTAAATGATAATTTGTATGATCCTATGAAACACAACATAATCTCTAATGCATCTTGTACAACCAATTGTTTAGCACCACCTGTGAAAGTTATTAATGACAATTGGGGGATTGTTAAAGGCTTGATGACGACAATTCACTCTTACACCAACGATCAGCAAATTCTTGATCTTGCCCATAAAGATTTGCGTCGGGCACGAGCAGCAGCTTTGAATATGATTCCAACAACAACTGGTGCCGCGAAAGCAATTTCTTTGGTGATCCCTGATCTTAAAGGCAAAATGGATGGTTATGCGATTCGAGTACCAACCCCAACGGTATCCATCGTTGACTGTGTTGTTCAGGTAGCAAATCTAGTTACCGCTGAAGAAGTAAATGCCAAGTTCAAGGAAGCCTCAGAGGGTGAGATGAAAGGTATTTTTGGATATTCAGAAGAACCCCTGGTTTCGACGGATTACAAAGGGGATTCACGATCTTCAATCCTTGATTCAGAATTGACCAAGGTTATTGGTGGAGATATGGTGAAATTTGTATCCTGGTATGATAATGAATGGGGTTATTCCTGCCGTACGGTAGATCTTGCGGTTAAAATTGGCAACATGCTTTCATAAGCAAAGATTGTCCAATATTAGAATTATTGAATTGGGGCGCATACCAATAAGGAAATTGCGCCCCTTTTTTTGAGGATTATTATGTTTTACAAAAAGACGATTCGAGATATTGATGTTACTGGTAAACGAGTGCTCGTTCGAGTTGACTTTAATGTACCGATTGAGAACGGAGAAGTCGCTGATGACACTCGTATCCAATCAGCACTACCTACCTTACAATATTTAATAGAACATAATGCGGCGTTAATCTTATGTTCTCACCTAGGGCGTCCAAAAGGAAATCCAGATCCTCAATTTTCTTTGAAACCTGTTGCTGATTGTCTTGCTTCACTCATCGGAAAACCAGTTACCTTCATCGAAGACTACATGGGTAAGAATATTGACCCTCGCATTAAACGAATTAAACCTGGAGAAATCATGCTTTTTGAAAACACCCGGTTTCACGATGGTGAGGAAAAAAATGACCCTGAGATGGCTAAGACTTTAGCATCTTACGCGGATGTATTTGTGAATGATGCATTTGGAACTGCCCACCGGGCACACGCATCTACTGTAGGCGTTGCTGACTATCTACCTGCTGTTGCTGGTTTCCTGCTAGAAAAGGAAATTAAATACCTGGGTCAGGCTATTGCAGATCCAAAACGTCCTTTTATAGCAATTTTGGGTGGAGCGAAAGTAAGCGACAAAATTGGTGTGATTCAAAACCTTTTACTTATAGCTGATTCAATACTCATCGGTGGAGGTATGGCAAATACTTTCTTTAAAGCCCAGGGTTATCCGGTTGGCGATTCGCTCGTTGAAGACGAGGTTTTAGATATTGCCAGACAACTCCTTGAAGAAGGAAAAGAGCAAATTCGTTTGCCTGTGGACGTTGTGATAGCAGACAAATTTGAAGCTGACGCGAAAACCCGCACCATGAATATGGGTCCTATCCCTGAGGGATGGAGAATTTTAGATGTTGGACCTGAAACAATAAAAAGGTATGCGAAAGTTGTTCAAAGTGCCGCAACTGTAGTTTGGAATGGTCCAATGGGTGTATTTGAGTTTCCGGAATTTTCTAAAGGAACTTTTGATCTTGCGTCAGCTGTCGCTAAATCTTCAGCGATCTCCATTATTGGCGGTGGTGATTCTGTAGCTGCTGTAAATCGTTCTGGTCTTGCAGACCAGGTAACACATATTTCTACCGGTGGTGGCGCTTCAATGGAAATGTTGGAAGGGAAAGAACTTCCAGGTTTATCTGCCTTGGATGATAAATAAACAATGGGAGAATCTAATGATCAAATCACTTATATTGGTTTCTTCAAAGATGTTTTTGTTCTTCTCAATGCATATTTATTGAAGTGTTTAGATCATAAGAATTGATGTTATAAAAAGTCAAAATTAGAATTATGGTGATCACAATATTTTCTTAACACTATTTGGAGGCTAGATCGTATTCCATCATATCAAGTGGGATTATGATATTTTTACCTGGGTATCACAGATTGGTTAAAATTTCATTCTAAATTGGAGGAGCAATGTGATGATTTTCGCATATTATCTCATTATAGAACAATCGCGTGGTTTAGAAAAACCATTTAGAATTTAAATATAGTCAAGACTTGGTTTGAAGAAAAAGTGTTAATTGTTGTCAAAAAGATCCTATTGAATTTAACGAAATATTAGAAAGATAGAAACAAGGAGGTGTAATGTGCGAAAACCGATGGTAGCTGGTAACTGGAAAATGCATAAAACCGTTGGAGAATCCCGTATTTTAGTCACAGAACTCGTACAAGGTATGAAAAATTTTGGACAGGTGGATCGTGTTTTATGTCCACCTTTTACGGATTTATGGGCGGTCCGAGCAATCATTGAGGAAACTGATATAGGGTTAGGAGCTCAAAACATGTATTGGGAGGAATCCGGAGCGTTCACAGGGGAAATTTCGCCAGTGATGTTATCTGAAGTCTGTAAGTATGTGATATTAGGACACTCAGAGAGGCGTCAATATTTTGGAGAATCAGACTTTACTGTCAATAAGAAAATTAAAGCAGCTTTGAATCATAACCTCACACCAATTATTTGCATTGGTGAATCATTAGAGGAGAATAAGACCGGAAAAACAGCCGCTGTTGTTAATAAGCAAGTGAGAGTTGGCTTAGATGGTTTAAACCCTGATGATGGCGCTAAGTTGATTATTGCCTATGAACCGATTTGGGCGATCGGTACGGGTTTTGCTGCGACACCTGAGAATGCAAACGAAATTCATAGGGATGTAGTTCGAGCCAGCCTGGATGAGTTATTCGGGGAAGAAACGGCGCAATCCATCAGGATTCTTTATGGGGGTTCAGTGAAACCAGATAATGCAGGTGAATTCTTTACCCAAACCGATATTGATGGTGCGCTTGTTGGGGGTGCCAGTCTAAAAGCGGATAGTTTCCTGGCAATAATTAAAGCTACAATCGGTTAGGAATCCATCTTGTTTCAGATCGACGGGTTGTGGTGGCTCCTGTTCAGTTTGGGGCCACTTTTCTTATTTCAACGAAGTTTACATAAAGAATTGCAGGAATTTTTTCTGCTGTTAACTCGTCGCAGAGATATCAGCCTAGTTCTGTTCTCGGTGATTTTTCTCCCCGGTGTCTTTCTCCACGAAATCAGTCACTTTTTGATGGCAAAATTGTTGAGGGTAAAAACTGGGAAATTCTCTTTAATCCCTCAAAATTTGGGAAATGGGCGTTTACGACTCGGGTATGTTGAAACTGAAGAAGTGGAGTTCATTCGGGATGCACTTATTGGTCTTGCCCCATTATTAACAGGGATGCTTTTCCTGGGTTTTATCGGGAAAGAGAAGCTAGGATTTTTAACATTGTGGGATGCTATTAGCACGCTTGATATAAGAACAATCCTAAACACTTTAAAAGGCACGGTTGCTCAACCAAACTATTGGGTATGGTTCTACGCTTCAGTTTCCATTAGCAGTACAATGATGCCATCTGCTTCTGATCGTAGGGCATGGATACCTCTATTACTAGCAGTTATCTCAATTGTGATCGTTGGGATCGTAGTCGGATTTGGCCCGATTTTGTTAGCTTCAGTTATTCAGCCTGTAAATAATGCCTCTAAATCGATAGCTCTTGTCTTTGCTTTTAGTACAGTTGTACAACTAGTGGTGCTTATTCCAATCATGGTTTGTAAAATGGTAATAAGTAAAATAACTAGAGTAGAAATAAAACGATCCTGAGTTTTGTCTTATTATTTACCTAACATGGAAGAATGGACTAGATAAATAAGTGAACATCCTACCTAAGGGTATAAGGAGGTAATTCCCGTTTTTTTGAACCTCAACCAGTACCAAACTGCCGGTCTCCTGCATCGCCTAAACCGGGAATTATATAGCCGTTATCATTAAGACAATCGTCGATTTTTGCGATGTATATCTGGACATCCGGATGAGATTTGTGCAAGGCAGAAATTCCTTCTGGGGCTGCGATAATTCCCATGAATTTTATTTTTGTTGCCCCCCATTTCTTAAGAATATCGACAGTTGCTACAGCTGAGCCTCCCGTTGCTAACATGGGATCTAATATTAAACATACTTGGACTGTTGGTGCTACTGGTAGTTTATTATAATATTCGACGGGTTGAAGAGTTCTCTCATCCCGATACAGACCGATATGCCATACTTCTGCACCTGGGATCAATTCATGGACCCCTGCAACCATGCCAAGCCCTGAACGCAAAATAGGCACAAGCCCAACCTGTTCTTTTAGTTCAAAACCTGATGTCGATGCAAGAGGTGTTTCTACCTCCTTAAATTCAGTTAAGAGATCGATTGTGGCTTCGTAGGTCAATAAAACAGATATCTCACGAATTAACTCGCGAAAATTTTTCGAATCAGTGTTTTTATCTCGTAATCGATTTAACTTGTGAACCACAAGCGGATGTTTTGATTGGAAGACATTTATCATTATCTGACTCCTGAAGGAAGAATGAAATGAAGTCGAGACATAATTGTAGCATAACCGCAAAGATTATTCCGTAATCCTGTTTCGTTGAGTATAATCAAGATTATGAATGAAACTCATGAACGCATAATAAGTTCTGAACCTTCACCTGAAGACCATCTCGACTATGCTTTAAGGCCGAAGAAGCTGGCAGAAATGATCGGGCAGAATCAAATCAGGGAAAATCTGCAAATCCTTATCGAAGCTGCCAAGCAACGCGGAGAAGCACTTGACCATGTCTTGTTTTACGGTCCACCTGGACTTGGTAAAACGACCTTGGCACATATTTTGGCAAATGAAATGGGGGTAAATATCAAAATAACTTCCGGTCCTGCAATCGAACGTACAGGCGATTTGGCTGCGATTCTCACGAATTTACGAGTTGGGGATATTTTATTTATCGACGAAATACACCGATTAGGGCGTGCAGTTGAGGAGATCCTCTATCCGGCAATGGAAGATTATGCGTTAGATATAGTAATTGGTAAGGGACCTTCAGCTCGGTCAATCCGTTTGAAGTTACCAAGGTTTTCAGTCATTGGCGCTACTACACGGCTTGCTTTGGTCACCGCACCACTCCGAGCCAGGTTCGGCGTCACTCATCGTTTAGATTTCTATGAACTTCCAGCAATGGAGATGATCATTAAGAAAGCAGCTGAACAGCTCTTCATCAATACCGAACCCGAAGGGATCTCAGAAATTGCCACCCGTACCAGAGGAACACCGAGAGTGGCACTTAGACTTCTTCGAAGGGTAAGAGATTTTGCTCAGGTCAGAGCTGGTGGTACAATCACCAGAACTGTAGCCTGTAAAGCCTTAGATTTGTTGAATATTGATTTCCGCGGATTAGATGAAATGGATAGGCGAGTTCTGGAAGCTATCATTGAGAAATACAACGGTGGACCAGTTGGACTATCTACGATCGCAGCAACAATCAGTGAAGAACCTGACACGATTATGGATGTGGTTGAACCATATCTACTTCAGCTTGGATTTTTGGATCGCACTTCTCAAGGAAGGATCGCCACTCCTGCGGCATATGAACACTTAGATAGGGAGGTTCCAGGAACTTCCCAACCACGCTTGATTTCCTGACACTTTCCGATATATGCTTTAAGAACATTGTTACACTTAAGACTTGAATCCAAGTTGTTTTTAACCAGATAATACACACCATATACAGGTAGTTATAAATATTTCTAGACACCAGACGAGGTAGAAAATTTTTCTTAACCAGGATTAAGAACAGTTGGAAATTAAGATGTGAAAGTAGCTCTTTTCATCGAGAATTATCATGCTTCCCTTATCGAATATCGGGCGAATTTTGATCATTCTAGGCGTCCTATTCTTTATTATTGGAGGTTTTCTGATCGTCCTGGATCACATTGGTTTAAGCAAGTGGAAAATTCCCGGTGATATACATGCAGAGTGGGGATCCTTCACATGTGTTATAGCGCTAGGCACTTCCCTCTTACTCTCAATACTGATTACTATTATTTTAAATGTCCTAGTACATTTTTTGAATCGATAATTTGAAGACTTCTGAATTTGATTACGATCTCCCAAAAGAGTTTATAGCGCAGACTCCAGTTGAGCCACGCGATTCCTCACGATTAATGGTCGTCGATCGAAAAACGGGTAAAATCCGGGCTCATACTATTTTTTCCAACCTTGGTCATTATCTGTCACCAGGTGATTTGTTGGTTATTAATCGTACCTTGGTCATTCCAGCTCGTTTATTTGGTAGAAAATCTGTCACAGGGGGCAGGGTTGAAATTCTGCTCCTCCAACGGATCAAACCCGGTATTTGGGAATGTTTAGTGGGTGGAAAAGGAATAATGTCTGGAACAGAAATAACACTTGGAGATGGAATAACAGCAGAGATTTTAGATGTTTTAGAGAGGTCAAAAAGGCTAATTGAATTTTCAAAGCCACTTTCTAGTCACTTGAATGATATTGGACAAATTCCATTACCTCCTTATATTCACACTCAATTGGGGGAACCAAACCGATACCAGACAATTTTTGCAAAAGAACCAGGTTCTGTCGCTGCTCCAACAGCAGGATTACATTTCACATCGAAATTAATGGGTGAATTACAAGAACAAGGAATAAATTTTGCATCAGTCACCTTACACATTGGATTGGATACATTTTCACCGGTAAAAGAGGAAGACCCTGCTGATCATAAGATCCATAGCGAGTGGTGTCAGTTGTCATCAGAGACAGCCCAAATCGTCAACCAAACAAAGGAAAACGGCGGGAGGATAATTGCGGTGGGTACGACCAGTGTTAGAGCATTAGAAAGTGCGGTCGTATCACGTAAACTCAATGGTTGGAGTATATCTGAATATTCAGGATTTACTAATTTATATATCCTACCTGGTTTTAAGTTTACGGTTGTGGATGCAATGATAACGAATTTTCATCTTCCACGTTCTTCTTTAATTATGCTAGTCAGCGCATTTTTGGGGAGGGAGAATGTCCTGGCGTTATACCAATGTGCGAAGGATAGAGGGTATAGATTCTATTCTTTTGGAGATGCGATGTTTATATCTTGAATTAACAATTCAGTGAAATGTAAGTAATTATACATTCATCTCCATAAAGGTTTTGCAAATAATCTATTAATTGAACACGGGCTTCTATTTCGAGAGAATATCCATACGATTATCCTTCTTCTTTTCCAGCGATAAGTACCCACGTTTGATTAACCATGGCGAATGGTACTCGGATTCCTGTTAAAGAAGGAAGTAAAGGACAGGTCATGGATACATCAAAGACAGATATAAAATTGACCTTTTGGACACTTAAATATGAATAGATGTCGGTTTGTTCCGCCATCCGCAACATGCCATCGAACCTATAAATACCAGCAATAATGGTTACAGGTTCCATTTTTCGATTTGGTATATTTTCATCAAAATACGGACTTTCATCAGCAGGTGATAAGATGTGATAAGCAATGATTTGTTCTTTTTGAACATGGAGCAAGGGAAATTTCATTTTTCCAATGATTTCACCTGCCCCAAAGAGCATAATTTGAGCATCTGTGATCGTGAGGAAATTAGGTGCCATTTCAGTCTTCAACCACGTACTCACTCGGATTGTTTTTCTTGAAATTATATTTCCCCAAATTATTCTCTGAGGTGAGTAAATCATCACAGGGACAGTTTTATCGTCAGGGCCTAAGAGACTTTGGGAAATTTCCATTCTTGGTTCCTTTCTTAGTTATTGTTGATTTTATATATTCTACACGATTATTTTCTATATTCCAGAAGATTACTAGTATTCTGTCAAGTATGAATATATAGGATAACTATCAATAAAGAAGGTAA
>CAZTJD010000041.1:0-30950 GCA_964613985.1 uncultured Anaerolineales bacterium | reverse complement strand
GACCTGTTGGTGACCAATCCCATGCGTGTTCGCAAGGCGATCGAGGGTAAGGCTGCTAACTCGCTGCTGGTCAAGCTCAACCAGATCGGTTCTTTGACGGAAACCATCGAGGCGGTTGATACCTGCCATCGAGCTGGTTGGACTGCGGTTACCTCCCACCGCTCTGGGGAGACTGAAGATGCCACCATCGCCGACCTGGCAGTTGCACTGAACATGGGTCAGATTAAAACCGGTGCCCCAGCCCGGTCTGATCGTGTTGCCAAGTACAACCAGCTGCTGCGAATTGAGGGTGAACTTGGTGATGATGCTGTTTTCGCTGGTTGGGATGCCTTAAAAATCCACTGGTAGGATGACGAGAAAGAACCAACTATCCAGCCTGAGAGCTTATGTAAAAAGTAACTGCTTCATGTTCGAAAGCTTTAGAAACTAATATTGAGTCTTCTGTAAAAAGGTAGTAGATGATTTCTAGATGGAAAAAGAAACCCAAAAAACCGGGTTTTTCGAGGGCGTTATCCCTCAAATTGCCGATTTTCGAGCCTAAAGTGGAAAACTTTTCCCATCAAATCCTAAAAAACTCGGTTTTTGCAGCAGAGTCAATAATAAAAAACAAACCCCTCGGGGGTCCTTTATCGAGGGGTTTTTATTTCTTTCTGATTGATTGATCGACTGCCAGTTCTTTTTTTATGGGATTCTACGCATCCAGATGGTGGGTATGGTCTGGCAGTTTTCGAAAAGATTGGTTATAGCCGAATAGTTCACGAAAATTTAGCTGCTCAATCCTTCTCCTCTGTTGGTTCGGCAGGAAATTCCTGATCTACACCATAGAAGCCCAGGTTAGAATTCTCCTCCAGGTCAAGGTCAAGGTCCAATGGAGGTCCCGTTTCTTTCATGGATAAACCTGATAAGGATTCCAGTGCTTCACTCATCGAGATGCTTTCTCGCCGTTTCCCCGGTGTCGGTGTACCACAGAAAGGACAAAGGTTCCAGGGGAGTTCCATCAGCTTTCCGCAATTGTGACAAGTCTTTTTTAAGCGGGTGTGGCAGTTGGGGCAGATCTTCCATTCGTCGAGCGTGTGTCGACCACACCCGGGACAGACGGGTACATCCTCAATTGCTTGCAGCAGCGCTTCCTCTTCCAGGGTATATTGGTATTCATCTTCCAGGGTACGCTGTGGTCGCAGGATCAAATAGATCAGAACGCCAGGTAGAAAGAGTACCGTCACAACCAGCACTGCCAGGATGCGTCCTAGTGGGTCTCTCGCCCGGGCCCGAATATCGCGGTAGGTCCAAATAATCAAGCTTAGCCATAGGGCTGCCAGGAATGCACCAGACCAGGCGGTTAATACCAAGACGAAGTTGCTGAAGTTAGATGGGTCAAAAGTCATAAAGCCACTCCTTGGTTCATCCCTCAATTATAGCCGATTTTTAATAACAGTTTATGATATTATTCTATCAACAAACCTCCTGAATAGGATCCAAGAAATTAGAAAAAAAAAGATTTATTAATCTCCAACCTCAAACCGCTTTGCATCATGGTTGCAATTTTCTATTTATAGTAAGTGAAGCGGCAAAATCTATCTTCAATAAATCCTATGCCAACCTACCGAATCACCGATCTTGCTGTCTCAGAACGCCCTCGTGAACGCCTGGCAAAGTTAGGTCCCGGTGCTCTCTCAAACGCCGAATTAATCGCTATCCTTCTGCGGGTGGGTACCCCGGGAGAGAATGCGGTCCAGGTTGGGCAGCGCTTGCTGCAAACTTTCGAAGGAATCTCCGGTCTGCATACCGCCTCCTTTGAAGAGGTCTGCGCCCAACACGGCATCGGAGAAGCCAAAGCCTGCCAGATCAAGGCTGCCATCGAATTAGGCAACCGCCTTAGACTGGAAAAACCCGAAGAAAGACCTACCATCAACAACCCCGCCGATGCTGCCGCCCTGGTTCAGTACGAGATGAGCGGCTTAGAACAGGAAGAACTGCGGGTCCTGCTGCTTGATACCCGCAACCATGTCCTGGCGATCACCAAGGTATACCGTGGTTCACTTAATTCCTCCCAGGTACGGGTAGGGGAGTTGTTCAAGACCGCTGTCCGTCGCAACGCTGCTGCCATCATCGTCGTCCACAACCATCCCAGCGGCGATCCCACCCCCAGCCCTGATGACATCGCCCTGACCCGAGCTGTGGTCGAAGCGGGTCGGTTGCTCGATATCGAGGTGCTGGATCACCTGATCATTGGTCGGGGTAGATGGATTTCACTGAAAGAGCGCAAGCTGGGATTTGGGTGAGAATCACTGGTATCAGCATCTTTTTGTAGGTATGGATTTGGTTAAATTCTATCCCCATTTTAGTATTCTAGTTTTCGCATAGTCAACTTTTTTACCTTCGGTAATCCCTTCCACTTTTCCAGGAAGGATTAAATTCCAAGGTTCACTGGTTGGGAAGTGATAGTGTTTTTTTCTCTTGATTTCTCTGACAATTGATTCAACGGGATCTATTAACAATTATTTCCTGTTTGGATACTGCCTCCGAAATTTGCAGTTATTAAAATTAATGATTTGCTTGACTGCTCGCAACCTACCCTTTGCCCCTGACACATTTTTCCATTTAGGATTACAATATTTTCCTAATCAAGATTACAATTGTTAAGTATCAGCTAGTGTGTGAAACCTTCAAATATTTTCGAATCAGGGAGAAGCCGCAATGGTGTTCCAAGCCGGTCAAATTCTAAACAACCGCTACCGTATTGTAAAACTTTTGGGACAAGGAGGCTTCGGAGCGGTGTATAAAGCCTGGGATACCAAGCTCAACGGTCCCTGCGCAATTAAGGAAAATTTTGACTCTTCACCTGAAGCTGAAAAACAGTTTGCCAGGGAGGCATCGATTTTGTTCAACCTGAGACACCCCAGCTTGCCGCGTGTATTTGATCATTTCAGCCTATCAGGTCAGGGACAGTACCTGGTCATGGATTACATCGAAGGGGAGGATCTGCAAGAGATTCTAAACAGGGAAGGCGCCCCGCTGCCCGAAGCCCAGGTTCTTCCCTGGATCGAACAAATTTGTGATGCTATATATTATCTTCACACCCAGTCCCCACCCATCATTCATCGTGATATAAAACCAGCTAATATTAAAATAACGCCTAAAGGAGAAGCTGTGTTGGTCGATTTTGGGATTGCAAAGATCTACGATGCCCAACTTAAGACCACCCTGGGTGCCCGTGCCGTCACACCAGGATATTCTCCACCCGAACAGTACGGCAGGGGGGATACCAACCCTCGCACAGACATTTATGCCTTGGGCGCCACCTTTTACACCGCACTCACCGGAGCCATCCCACCCGATAGTATTGATATCCTGGCGAAAAAAGAACCACCACCTGAACCTGTCCGAGCTTTTAACCTAAAAGCAACCCCGGTTGTAGAGGCTGCAATCAGCCGGGCAATGCAGCTTGAGGAGAAACTGCGATTTCATAGTGCTGCTGATTTTAAAGCTGCGATCACTGGAAGAGGATTCACCATTGTAGCCTCACCGCAGGCTTCGTCCGTTATGATGAGGACCACGGCCATTCCTGATGAATCAACCTGGCAGGTTAGTGAGCATACGAAGAAATCCTGGTTTCAGGGGATGCCCAAATGGCTGCCCTGGACGGGTGTTGCGGTCGTCGTCATTGGCTGCGTTTTCCTGGTGGGGATCGGGCTTGGGACAGGGGTCTTTAAAATGTTGTTTGGAGGTGCAGCGGGGGAAGCTGAAGTCACGAATGATAACCTCCCTGACCAGGGTGGGGAATCTTCTTCCAGCGGTGGTCTCTTAGGTGGACTTTTTGGTTCGGATGAAGGCCAACTTACCCCAACCGAGGGATCAGGATCAGTTTCGGGTTTTGGTGACAAATTCACCCTTGAGGGGCAGCTTGGAGGCAATTCTTACGCCCTGGACATCAAAGATAACCTGGCATACCTGGGGGTTGGACCTCGAATTTATGTACTGGATATTTCTGATCCATCTACTCCTGTGTTTGTCGGTCAATCCTCGGTGTTCCCGGGCGTGGTCCGGAGTGTGCTTGTAGGTGGGAATTATGCCTATGTAGCGGCTGGAAAAGGTTATTTACGCATCCTGGACATTTCCAATCCTACCCAACCAATGGAAGTGGCTTTCTATCAGGAAAGTGGTTATGCACAGGGACTGGCTCTGGATGGAACTATCTTATACATCGCGGATAATCCTCATGGGTTGCGAGTGATTGATCTTTCGGATCCATTGAACCCCAGGAAGTTAGGTGAACTATCTCTCTCTAGCTCCTCGTCCTCGGTAGCGGTGTCCGATGATAGAGTATATCTGACCGGTTCTAGCTTTGGAACCGAATTCGAGGTCATAGATGTTTCAGACCCTTCTGTTCCGGTAGTGATGGGCACAGTAGAAATTCATGAAACACAGGGGGCCATGGTACAGGCTGTTCAGGTATGGGGTAACTATGCTTATGTTGCTGCTAGTAGTGCAGGCCTGGTTATATTGGACATCAGGGACCCTGCTAATCCAGTCAAAATCGGGGAATATAAGACTTCTTGGGCGGATGGGCTGGTGCTGGAAGGCAATCGCCTGTATCTTTCAGATTGGGTGGAAGGTCTCTATTTGCTGGATATCACCTATCCTAACAATCCCACTTTGGTTTGTTTCACTGGAGTGAAAATGTCGGGTCAGCAGATACCCGGGCAGCGCAACATGGTCGCCCGAAAAGAGATGCTTTTTAGCGCCAATATTAACCAGGGTTTAACCATTGTAGATTATTCAAATGCAGCCTGTCCAGGAATTCTCAGTGGTTATGATGTACCATTACCTGGCGCAGCCTGGGATGTGTTCGTGGAAGGGGACATCGGATATGTCATTGAGGACATGCTGGGGATGTTCACCCTGGATGTTTCCAAACCGGATCAACCTTACCAACTCGGTTCTGATATCAGCACCTCGAGGGGCGGTTTGCGCAGCCCTCGCGCCATCATTTCCCAAGGCAGCCTGGTTTATCTTGTTGATATTAACAATGGATTTAGTATTTATAACGTTTCTGATCGAACCAACCCGATTGAACTCAGCCAGGTGGTAGACCCTCAAGGAATGACTGATATCGCTGTATCTGGGCATTTTGCTTACATTTCGCTTCAAGGGCATGGCAGTGGTAACCAGGGTAGGGGTTTTATCATTATGGATATTTCCAACCCGGCACAACCGGTACAGGTCAGCTATACTGCGCTTGATTACGGTGCCAATACCATCACCGTTAAGGGTGAGTATGCTTTCTACCCTGACATGATTGAAATGGCTGAAACGGGTAGTCCTTCCAGTCTGCGGGTTTTTGATATCTCCAGTCCTTCCAATCCTCTTCAGGTAGGGGCAGCGGATTTAACCAACCTGGCTCCCGAGGTGTTTAGGATTAAGGTTAGCGAGGAGTATGCCTTCCTCGGTGATTTTAAGAATGGTTTACGGATTTTTGACATCTCAGATCCAGCGCAACCTCGCCTATTGGGTTCACTTTCAACCTTTGTAATGGTTGAAGATCTGGTCGTTGTCGGTGATAAGGTCTTTACTGCCAGTTATGGCTGTGTGAATGCGATTGATATATCTGATCCGTCCCACCCCATATTAGAAGCCCAAATCATGACTCCTGGTTTGTCGATGGGGATCTATGCGATCGAGGATAAAGTTTATATCGCTGATTGCGATGGAGGCCTGGTAATTCTCCGTTATCAAGAATAAGATCATCATCCATTACGAAGACCCCCGCTCGTATCAGAGGTACCCGGTTTCAAAAACCTGATCTCTACCTGTCTCTTCATTCCAATTTTCCTATCAACCGGTAGTGTTTTTTCTAATTATCTCACCTGTTATTTCTTCACCACGATGATTAATGCTGGACTTACTGCTGATGAAAATGGGGTTTTTTGATAATCGCCATAGACTCCCTCTAAAGACAATCCTGCCTCTACTGTTGTCAATCCCAAAAACCTAGTACCCTTCCCTTGAGCGTAGACCGACCATCTCCCCCGGTCCGCAGCCCAGGTCAAGCACCCGACTTTCTCTTTCCGGCAGGTAGCCACGGAAAAAGTCCACAAAGGCCAGATTCAGGGGGAATATTTGGTCATAGATGTCAACAATATCGACGTACATTGGGAATCAGGTGATTAGGTGTCGATGATGGGGGTTCAATGAGAAGGTATCTATAAGGAGGTCGATGAGGCCATTGCAGTTGGTGAACATGTGATATCGGGACTGAACCAGGTCCTAGACTCTTTAGAGAGTGCCAAGAATTGGGGTGTTTGGGACATGGTTGGAGGGGGAATCATTAGCACCATAGGAAAGCATTCACGGATAGATGAGGCACGACAAAGTGTTACCCAAGTCGAGGCGTTAATGATGCCCTTCAACAGCTCAAAGAAACCCAAGCAGCAGAAACCCGTGAGCAGGATGAAAACCAGACTCAGCGAATCGAGATCATCGAATCCGCCTGACCGCTTCATCAATCATTCAACGTGCCCTAAAAATTCCGCATACCAGACCTTGAGAACCTCCTCCGCAGGTTTTCCGTGGATAGAAGTCGATTTGTCTTGGAGCAGAGCAGGTGGGTAATAACCGCGGCTGACCACACCATTGATCCAGCTATGTTGACTGATTGCAGCAAGCATCGCGTAATAAATCCGGGCTTGAATCCCCAGGTCTAATTCCAATAATGGGTAATCAGGTGCGGGGTAGTTTAGAGAACTGGGTAGGATGCATTCCTGGTGGGGATCTGCCAGACACTCATTAGCAGCCCCATCAATCGATGGATAAGCCAGGCACAGGATGATATCTATTGCCTCCCCGTCCTCCTTTAAAGACTGCCACAGCGGTTGGAGCTTGTTTGTGATCACCTTTTCCGCGGTTTCCTTCATTTCTCCTATATTGGGACTTATCTCTTTGGCTAATGCCTCATCCCACAAAATATAAAGGAGATCAACTTCATCAAGGAAATTCGGTGGATTAACCACTTCTTCAGGGAAGGAAAGAGCCCAACCAATCTTACCGCTGTATCGCTCACGGATTTTAGCAATCAGCAAGCTGTAGCGTATTTCTGCATCTGGTGGTACTCCAGATGCACTGCCATCGGATAGTTTTCCACCGGGCATTGCTGGAGACATCCAATCTCCACCTAGAATCAAATGGGTGGCGCCATACGCCTCTGCCAGGACGGCGTAGTGCAATATAAATTCATCGAAACTGTCGAACCAACTCACCCACCAGGCGAAATCACGTGGCGCTGAACGCCACCATTCTTGCTTCGGGATAGGGAATTGGGCGATAGGTCGCACTGCCACGTGTAAATTCGAATTTCTACCCGCAAGGATCATCTCACCATTATCCATCCACATTGGGTTATTACCGGGGATTGGTTCCAGAACAGGTGGGTTGCTTCGGGTGAGAGTCCAACCTGGGGTCAAGATTAACAAGTTTGTGTTCAGGGCAGCGACATCTTCAATTGTAGTGGGCAACAACGGTATCCAGGATGGATGGAATCGCTCCTGAAATTCTACCCCAGTTAGGAAGGTGGATTCGTAAGGTTCTTCTACCTTGACTTGGCTGAAATCAATCTGGGATTCACGGTCGAATCCCCACCAGTTCCAGTTCTCGATCACGTCGGGCAATCCCTTAGGTTCTTTGGCAGCTTGAACGACCTGTCCTGATGTGAAGTCTCCAGGTGTGCGCGCATCATCAGCCTGTCCGCACTGCCCAGCCCGGCAGTAGCGATATCCTAGTTTACTTAACATATCCAGGGGGCTATAGAGGATATATGCCCATCGTTCACCCCCCAGGTTCCACATCGGCAATGGTTCTGTCCAACCATAGGGATTGAACTGGATGAACACGTCTTCTTCTGGAGGGGTGTTGATGGGGACGGTGATATCGAAAGTGATTGGTGCATTTTCCCCTGCGGACCAGGTTTCTACGGTGTCTTCCATCGTTAACGATTGATCAGGGAGGATCAATTGTCGCACCAGCCATGTCCCATCTTGCGTTCGTTCGGTATTCCAGAATCCATCCCCTAGGGTATATTTATACCGAAGATCTGTACCTGCAGGAAGGTTGAGGGTCATGCTGTAAATCCTATCCTGCATGGAAGATAACGTGGGCATGCGGGTTGCCAGGGTACTTACCCCACCTGACAGATCAGAAAAGGTGTTCCCGAGTTGCCAGAGGTTTCCTGCGATTCGAATCGGTATTGCAGGTGGTGTGCCTTCTGGAACATGAAGCAGAAAGGTGATATCCACCATTTCAGATTTCTTTAACTTGATCGTTGCTGGTGTGTTAGATTCTTCAGCTACCAGAGCCCCTTGTTGGAAGGGAGGGTAGCTGCCATCCGTAGCGAGGACGACCAGGTTGTGTGTGCCTGACGGTAGCCCTTCAATCAGGAAGGTCCCGTCGCCAGTGGTGAATGCCTGTGCCCCACCAGCTGTAACCAATAGACCGGGGATCGGTTTTTCTGAATCTGCGTCCAGGATTGAACCTGTGATCCTTCCAGTCATCCCTTCGAAAGATGTATCGTTCCAGCATGAGATCACATCATGAACTTGTCCTGGTCCAGTAACGTGGTAAAGCCGGTATCGTACAGCGCGACCGTCAGTAATATGTTCTTCGGCCAGGATGAGGCTTCTTCGAGAATAGCGATACTTCACGATTGTTCCCACAGGAAAGGATAGGTCCAGGGTATATTCACCATCCTCCCCAATCTCCATGGGATAACGTTTGGCATTAAGAGCCAATCCGGTAACCTCATCCAGAACGCTTAGAAGGATTGGTTGATCTGCTGGGGTATTGCCTGGAACTCGAACATTGAAGGTGATGAGCGCCAAATCTCCTTCTTCGGGTGGTGTTGGGGTCTCATCGGTTGGCAGACCCCCGAGGAGATAATCTGTGATGACACAGGAAGTTAACCCGCTAATGCTCCCCAGGATGAATAGCAGATAGGTTAGGAAGCGAATTCTGGTTATCTTTGCCGTAATTTCAATCATAGATTACACCTTCTTGAAGGATTTGTAGCAGGATTTCAACATTGGGAATTTCTTTGACAGGAATTTTCTTTCTGCGATTTTCCTCGTATTCTAACCGCAAAAGCCCACCAGCGGGTTCTAGAGATTTCACTTGAGCCCATGGTAGGGTCTTGTTTTTAATGGCAATTTGATAGTTGTTGATTTTAATGGGTCCAAATGTTAAAGTGTCACCGTTTTGGAAGGCTTCGCGACATCTTTGCAAAAGCTTGGGGTAAATTTTCCCCTTAATCCTAGCACAGAGTTCCTCTAAATCGTTGATTTGTTCATCCAGCTTAATGGGTCTTCCATCAAGTGGATGTAAAATTGCCTGATATTCGCTCTTAATGTGAATCCCGAAGAACTTGTATTGTACCTTTACACCGCTGATGCCTTGTATTTGTGACCAGGTTAATTTCCAGCGTTTCCCCCACGTGCTTTGAATGATAATTCCTTTGGGATAGACCTTGATGAATCGATGAGCGCGACGTACTCTTCTCAAAGCCAACCATAAAAGAGGGATCAAGGCTAAAATGGATAGTCTATACCAGGGTAAACTCCAGCTCTGAGCAGCCACAGGCCCATAATTATTCAAGGCATATTGCTCTCGCCAGTACCCTATCAATAGTGGGAATAAAGGTGCCGCGGTACCAGGTAGAAATAAGGTAAATAAGTCCCTCCACCGAAAAGACCTATCACGGTAGATAGCAACCGGCGTGAGCTTCGATTTTGTTTGAGAAAGTCGTTTTTTTGACACTGGATGGATAAAGGAAAATTGTGATTGATAATTAATCTGGTAAGTCTGCCATGACCTTTCATAGGCATATCTTGGAGTTATTAGGGCAAGTCTCCATTGTTTCGTACGGATATTTTCTCCCTGAGTGTCTAGTCAATGAAAGATTGATCCTTCATCCTTATCTTTGATAGGATGGTAAATTTATTTTTTCCGACAAGTTTTGAAATCCAAAGATGGTCTGCTTCGAAAAGAGCAGCAGGAAATGAGTCCTTGTCGCTTGAAGGTTCAAGTTCGATTTTTTCATCAAGCCTAAGGGCTGTGCAGGTTGTAGGTTTGTTCCGGTCAAAATGTGATCCGCAGCCAGTTTCTGCTAATGAAGCTGCCAGTACATTTCGAAGATGTTTATAATCATCTGTCTCTTGCACCTGCCAGCGCAAGACTTCCTCACCCCAGTAAGGGGCATAGTATTGGACGATTTTTGCAGCGTAAAGGGTGAATGGGGCGAGAGCGGTTACATTGTGTTTTAAATAATCAATGCAGATTCTTTCTTCCTTTTTCTCGTTTGGTGAAAATCTTTCACAAGTGATATGTACAAAATCAACAATTTCCCCACCGTATTGGGACTGTAAAATAAGCTGCCGCTCCCTAAGTTCCTTTAGTTCGTGTGTCGTTGGCACCAACAAAAGAAAGATGTCACCAGGTCTTGCAATGCGATCAGTTGAGGAGTGGCTTGATGTGTTCATATTGTGTTCATTTGATGGGATCTATTCGTGAATTTTACCTCGAAAATGGATTCAATGCTTTTCTAGATTTCGGATTAACCGGTATGCTTCAATTTAAAGACAACAAGGGATCATGATCAATCACGGTCATCGATCCCTTGCTGTTTCCAATAAGATAATCATCCACAAACCAGCCGAAAAGCGATAATATATCTATCCGAATAAGGTTTGTGCCAAGGAATTATCCATCACTTATTGGTTTAAAATATACAATATCCAGGATCGAACCTTCACGGTCTTCTTTCTCCTTGAAGACAGCTTCTACTTTCATGCCAATGTTGATTTCCTCTACGGCGACTACACCTAACCGGTGGATAATTCCACCATCTCCAAATGCAATGAAGGCAATTGCCTCTGGGATTTCCCTGGGCGTCCCATCGTAGTTTTGGTAAAGTAAGGTGAAGGTCTTCACCTCGCCGATTGTGCCCACATCTACCCATTCATCAAGTTTTCCTAGACATCTTTCGCAAAAAGATGTGCCTGGAACGTAAACCCGCTCACATTTCTGGCAGCGGGTGCCCATGATTTTTCCTTCGTTTTTAATTGCCCGAAAGAATTTTTCCCCTGCAATCCCAAAAGTGTAACGGCTGGTAACGGGCAGGTTGCCATACCAGGCTTTTGGCGCATTTTTATCGTGTTCTAATAAAGTCATCGTTCATCTCCCATGGTCTCTCTATTGCTGTTGGTCATGGTTTTGAATAATTCTCCACTTGTCGATCTATTGTGCTATTTGGTCTAAACCTGAAGATATTTTCTATAAGTACGGCTGCAATGCAGGACAAGTTTTCTAACCTCATGGAATAACCTCAAGAGGGCAAGAATGGTTCCTAATCCTCAATAGGTTTGAAATAAAGGATGTCCGTAATCGACCCCTGCCGTTTTTCCGGCGACTTCCAAACTGCTTGCACCCGCATGCCAATGTGTATCTCTTTCGGATCGATTTCTCCCAATAGGTGCATAATCCCACCCATAACCGGTCCACTATCTAAAGTAGCAGCGCCATCGAGTTGGATTACCGCAGGAAGCTCTGGTTCCTCCACCCTTTTTACATCCCAGGTAACATAACACAAAGAAAAGGTGTTTACAGTACCGGTGTCTTTCAATGGGATAACTTCATCCATGGGTGAGAAACACCATTCACAAACCGTTCGTGGTGGTACCACGATCTTGTTGCAAGTGCTGCATAGTGAACCGAATATCACACCTGCTTTGAGTCCTGCCAGGTATTTTCCGATCCCAATCCCTGTATCCCAGGCAAAATCAGCTTTCATCTCATCGTAATTGAACAGGATCTTTCCATCTTGAAAGTCGCTTTCTTTCAGTGGTGTCCCTGGGAATTTTTTTATATTTGTTGTCATATCCATTTCCTCTCGAATATCTGCGAAAAAACTCACAAGTGATTGTTTTGTTACGTATATCAAATTAAGGGTTTTAACTGATGAATTTTTATTCTAGCTATACCTGATACCTTGTCTTCCCTATCTATCTACCTTCCTACCTGCCCATAATGACGACCGTCCCAACCTGCATCAGGTCGCCCCAGGCCTGCGCCAGGCCCCGCTTTGGTGAACCCGCGACCTGGCGTTTACCAGCTTCGCCACGAAGCTGCCAGAACAATTCGGCGATTTTCATTAATCCGGCTGCAGCAATTGGATTTCCAGTTCCCAGTAAACCACCTGAAGGACATATGGGCATATCTCCGTCCGGGGCAGCTTTCCCCGAAGTATAAAGTTCAACCGCTTTCCCGCGGTCTGCAAGTTGGAGACCTTCCAGGTGATGTAAAGCTTTATAATCGAACGGGTCGTAAGGTTCGACAATATGAATCTGTTGGCGTGGCTCAGTAATGCCAGCCATCTCGTAAGCCTGACGAGCCGCATATTCCACGTAACGTGGGTAAGCAAGGTCCCGATTAGTCCAATAGCTGGTATCCAGGTTCCATCCAACCCCTTCAATCCATACCGGTTTATCTGTTACCCGTTTGGCTACGTGCTCTGCTGCCAGGACGATGGCAACTGCCCCATCGCTAACAGGGCTAACATCAAATCGCTGAACCGGCCAGGCTAAGATCTCAGAATTAAGGACATCCTCAACGGTGATGTCTTTATCTCCAAGCAAGGCACAGGGGTGATTGGCTGCGTTCCGTTTGTGCTGCACCGATACTTTTGCGATATCATCCTTGGTAACACCATAAGTTGTCATATACCGATTCATTTCTAAGGCGAATATCCACAGCAAGTTGGGCAGCAAAGGACGTTCGGTGGTGTGGTCGAAAATGGTCATAAAAGCAGCTTGGGCATGAGGGTAATAACTAGACATTTTTTCTTCTGCCACCACAAGGATCACATCGAACAAACCAGAGGCAATGTGGTACCATCCCTGGATGGGAACAAATACGCCTGTTCCACCCCCCACGTAAGAGCGAATATACGGTTTATTCCAACCTCCAGCCCCGTCGCTGAGGTATTCACCATTAAAGTGGATACCATCAAAAGAGTCGGGAGCTGTTCCTAGGCATACACCTTCAATATCATCTACTGTCATTCCGCAAGATTCCAAAGCCATATTGCAGGCCTGGAAGGCAAGTTCTTTTGGGGTTTCCTGGGCGCGGCGGACGAATTTGGTCATCCCAGCGCCGACAACTGCTACTTTTCTCATTCCCATGTCAGTTAACTCCTTTTATTCAGCAGAGTTCGTAAAATACCAGAGGATAGTGCCAGGGTAATGATTTCTTTGTACCCTGCAAATAATGAATCGATGAAGGTTTCCTTGATATGGCTTAGGTTACCAACCCTATTCTCCATTCTCTATGCACTCCACGTTCTCTGAAGTTAATTAATTGGACAGGATGGCGACAGCACCACTGGTAGTTGGCACGCCACGCCAGGATTGAACAAGACCTACCTCAATACCTTCCAATTGACGAGGTCCTGCCTGTCCTCGAAGTTGTAATACTACTTCCAGCGCCCGCGCCAGTCCTGTAGCGTCAAGCAGGTGACCCCAACCAAGAGAACCTCCGGATACATTCACCGGCAATTCACCATCAGGGGCTGTGTAACCTTCCAGGGTTAATCCACCTGCTTCACCAACCCGGCAGAATCCAAGGGTTTCCAGTCCCTGGAGTTCTTTATAGGCATAGGTATCATCTATCTCAGCGAAATCAATCACCTGTAATGGATTGTTGATTCCAGCCTGGCGATATGACATTTGGGCAGCTTCTTTGAGATAAAGTGCACTGCCCCAATCACGACTTTCCAGGGAGGCGGACCCATTCGCCCAGCCGATTCCCTGGATCCACACTGGGATATCTGTCAGGTTCTTAGCTACCTTTTCTGAAGCCAACACCATGACAATTGCTCCGTCGGCTTCTTTGGATGCCTCTCGCTCTCCCAGCGGCCAGGAGAGGGGGGGACCATAAAGCACATCGCTGATCGTCAGGTCAGCTGCGTAAGGAGCAGATTGGTTCATTAGTGCATTAAAACGATTCTTAACAACGACAGCTGCACATGCTTCCCTGGTATTGCCCGTCTCGTAGAGGAAACGGTTCATTTCCAGGCCGGCAATGAAGTGGCTGTTAAACCGTAAAGGTCGATTTAGGATAGGATCTTGAGCATATGCTGTAACCTCTGGTAGCGTGAGGATATTCGACGCTTTACTGTGCCCTTCGACTGCTACAAGATCAAATCGTCCAGTTAGAATCAGCATCGCTGCAGAAGCCAGTCCATGCAATCCATCTCCAGCAATAGTGTGTACTGGTTTTAAAGCTGCACCAAGCTGGTCGGGTACATATTCATCAAAAATACTTGTCCCTTCGTGAAAATCTTCGGCTACCGTGATGAAACTTTCGATATCACGACGTGGGTCGACTCCCGCATCTGCATAAGCCCTCACAGCCGCATCATACATCAATTCTTTATAGGAGAATTCAGGCGTCACGGGTCGGAAACCCGCCCAGCCTACGCCAACAATGGCGACACGATCATTCATAGAAAGCCTCCTCATTCGATAGATGGATTGGGTTGTTATTGTTAAAAAACAAATCCCAGCAAAAATAAGTGCTGGGATTATGTCTCACAAGGTGGATGGGCAATTCGGATGAGCTGAACATTTCGCTCTGGATCGTCTCGAACAGTCTGATCGCTTCTGTTTGCCTGTCTAATTGGATCAAGTTCCCGAGAGGAAAGGATGATTCTGGTATGGATAGGTACGGTTTTGCGGGATATGAATAAATCTTCGTAAATAGAAATCCAAATTTCTCCATAGCGATTATAGCACGGTTATGAGGTTTCTTCCTGACTGCGGTCCCGACGACCTTGAGCAATAAATGCCAAACCGATGCTTAAGAAATAAAGCAAGATCATTGGTCCCATCACCAATCCCATGTTCACCGGGTCGATGGTGGGCGTGATTGCTGCGGAAGCTACTGCGATAACAACTATTGCAATTCGCCACTGGGAAGCCAGCATCTTCGCCCGAATAAGTCCCATGCTGGCTAAGGCAAAGATGACGAGTGGAAATTCGAATGCTATACCGATCCAAAACATCAAGCCAGTGACGAAACGCACATAAGATGCTGGTCTAGGGACGGTGTTGATGCCCATGAAATTAATCAAGAAGGGTAGTGCAGTAGGCATCATCACATAGTAGGCAAAGGCGAGGCCTCCAATAAAAAAGAGAAATGCCACCGGTATGGCGACCAACCCAAAGATCCGGGCCCGTTTTCTTAAACCAGGTGCTGCAAACAGCCACAATTCAAAGGTGATATAAGGTAGTGCGGTGGAAAAACCTGCCAGGAGTGCCACCCGCATTACCGTACCAATTGGTTCGGTTACTTCAATGGCTTGTAGAGCCTGTAAACCCCCGATAGGTTCGCTAATCCAATCCAGTAATTCATGGATGAAGATGAAGGATAATGCCGTGGTAAACATAAAGAACAACAATGCCCTGAAAAGGTTTTTACGCAGTTCGTTGAGATGGTCGAGGATATCCATCGGGGATTGAACTGCTTTTGCTAGAGATTCAGGGAGGGGGGTATCTTCAGGTTCTTCGAGGAACAGGACTCCCAAGCGATGAAAGCTATCTCTGATCCAGCTAAAGATCTTCTTAAAAACCCACAGAATCAGCCTGAAGGGGGCAGAGATTACACGCCAAAGTGTTTGTATGAAATTACGCATAGATTATTCGCCGGTGGGGTTTTCTGACGTGTCTTCTGAACCTTTGGATGTCTCGATTTTTGGTAGCTCAGGGGAAGCGGGAGAAGTCCAGGCTGATAAACCTTCATCAATTTTCTTTAATTCTTCCTGAATTTCAGATTTTATATCGGGGGGTTTGGCAATGGTTTTTATTTCGTCCACATCTTTCTTGATTTCTTCTAACCCGGCTTCACGTACCAGGCGGTTGGGTAGGTTTCGTAGTTCACGCGATGTCTGTTGGACGGTTTGCCAGCCAGAAGAAGAGACCAGTTTGCGGAGAAACCGACCCATTGACTGTCCAGCTTTAACAATATCTTTTGGGCCAAAGATGATCAAGGCAATCAGAAGGATAAATAATACTTCTAAAGGGCCGATGCCAAGAAAGTCCATAGTGCTTATTCTTTATCCCTGTTGGGGTTCTGGGATGATTGTATCGCTAGGGATTGACGGATTTCATTTTGCTGAGCTGCTAAACTACCTAGTACCCCATTGATGAATCGTGGACTACTGTCTGAGCCAAACATTTTAGCAAGTTCGACAGCTTCGTTGATGACCACTTTCACCGGGGTATCCCCTTGGACAGCAAATTCCCATAAAGCAATCCTTAAGATATTCCGATCGATCGTCGCGACCTGTTCCAGGGGCCACTCAGGTGCATGTTCAGCTATAAATTGGTCTAATTGACGATACATAGGCCAGACTCCTGTGACAATCTGCCGTACGAATTCGGATAAACGTTCGTCAATAGATGACTCTTCAAGTCTGTATTTTAGTACCTCACCTGGTGAATGGTTGACCAAATCAATTTCAAAAAGTGCCTGTAAAGCAATACCACGCGCCCTGGTGCGAGGTTTCATACAGATTATTCCTCGGTTTCCATCTCGGCTGGATAATAGATATCTTCGATGTGAACATTTATTCGACCAACCTCCATGCCTACCATCTCTGAAATAGCCCGGGAAACATCATTTTGGATATTGCGACTGACCTCGCGCACATTAATATCGTTATCAAGGATGACATACAGGTCAGCAAAAACCAGGTCTCCTTCCACGCGAATACGCACACCTTCTTCATATCCACGATCAAAGACTCGGTTCACCCCTCCCGGGAGTTGACACATCCGGTTGACGCCTTTAATGTTCAAAGTGGTTAACCGCGCAATAGTTAACAAGACATTCGGGGCAATGGTCGTTTTTCCAGGGGGGCGGGTTGATATTTTTTCTGACATAATGACCCTTTTATTGATTTTCTGACATTGATATTGTTGGAAACCTATTTATATAATTTACATCATTGCCATGCCACCGTCAACACCAAGTACCTGACCAGTTATATAGGCAGCCTGGTCTGAAGCCAGGAAAGATACCGCAAAAGCAACTTCTTCAGGTTTACCTTTGCGACCCAGTGGGATAATGCTCAATGCCATTTCCCGGATATCATCAGGGACATCAGCCCAGATCTCTGTATCGATATAACCAGCAGCAATGGCATTGACTGTGATGTTCCTGGAAGCAACTTCACGAGCAAGTGCTTTGGTAAAACCTATTTGTCCAGCTTTTGAGGCAGAATAGTTCGTTTGACCAGCATTGCCAATTTGACCTGAAACAGAAGAAATGTTGATAATCCGGCCATAACGTTTCCGCATCATATGACGGATTGCTGCTTTAGAACAATTGAAGGTCCCTTTCAGGTTGGTTGCCTGGACGATATCCCAATCCTCCTCAGACATCATCATAATCAATGTGTCCCGAGTTATACCGGCATTGTTGACTAGGATATCCAGCCCTCCAAGCGATTTGATCACCTCTTTAACCAATTCCTGAGCCTGGGAGAAATCGGATACATCCGCACGGAAAGCTGCTGCTTTTCCTCCGGAATCTTTGATCTGTTTAACAACAGCAGCTGCAGCTTGAGAGGATTTGAAAAAATTAATCGCAACTACAGCACCGTGATTTGCCATTTCCAAGGCGATCGCTTTGCCTATTCCTCGCGATCCGCCCGCAACCAAGGCAATCCGCCCTTTTAAAGATAAATTCCAAGACCTTGACTTATTTAACGAGTTTGCTGTATTCGTTCTCATCGATATCACAAATAAGCGATCAATCTACAACCGTTATTGATTGGCTAATTATACCCCAGGGTAACCACTGGTGTCAGCTATCTTAAAGATATCGCCAATGAATCTATTTTCTGGAAATCTGCTGGGGTTCCCAAGGATAACCGCTTTGTTTTACGATTTATCCGCTTAACCAGTCCCGATAGCACCTCTCCACTTCCAAATTCTAGGAAAGTATCCACTCCGTTGTCCAGCATATACTGGATGGTTTTTGTCCATTGCACCCGGGAATTCAACTGAGCTCGTAAATCAGACCGGATCTCTTCGGGTGTTTCTAATGGCATCGCGTCGACATTTCCAATGATGATCGTTTGAGGGTTTGAGATTGGAGAATTCTGCAAGACCTGGTTAAATGCGTCTTGGGTGTCGCACATCAGAGGGGAATGGGCAGCAATGCTGACTGCCAGGCGCACAACCTTGCGAGCGCCGGCATATTGAGCAGATGCCATCGCCTTTTCCAACGCATCAATGTGTCCGGAGATCACCACCTGCCCCGGGCAGTTGTCATTGGCAACCTGGACCAGATTCCCTGTTGAACTGACTTCCTGACAGATTTGTTCAACTTTTTTGAGATCTAAAGCAAGGATTGCCGCCATCCCTCCTGGGGAGTGCTCTCCGGCCTGTTTCATATATTCCCCACGTTTTCTCGCCAGTTTCAATCCGGCTTTCAGGGAAAGGGCATCACTAGCAACGAGAGCGGTGATTTCTCCCATGGAATGCCCAGCCACGAATTTGGGTAAGAAACCTGGATGAATATCCTTGAAAACACTGAATGCAGCTATGGAGTGGGTCAGGAGAGCAGGTTGGGTATTAACGGTATCGTTGAGGGTATTTTCAGGACCCTCCCAGGCGACCCTGGACAAGGGGAATCCCAGCACATGGTCAGAGATCGAAAATATCTCTCGGGCAGACGGGTAGGTTGCTGATAAGGTAGACCCCATCCCTACTTCCTGCGATCCCTGCCCGGGGAATAAGAAAGTTGTTCTTTCTGGTCGCATGGTTTCCATAAAACTGGATACTTTCGAAAAAGAGCCGGTATATCATCCGGCTAGATCCAATGGTTATTATTAACGCAATCGAGCCGTGATTTTCACGGCTCGCTGCCAGTTTTATTCTTCAACAATGACAACTTCGCGCCCTTTGTAGTGTCCGCAGTTTGGACAGACGTGATGGGGAAGTCGCATTTCACCACAATTAGAGCACTGAACCAGGTTTCTTGGTTTTAGGGAATCATGGGTGCGTCTTTTATCCCGTCGGGTGCGGGAATGTTTTCTTTTTGGTAGAGGGGGCATAACTTCACTCCAGTTTTTGATTACTCGATTACTGACATTAATTTGCCTGCCGTTTTGGCAGGCGAAGGGATTATACGAATGCACTGCCAGTCTGTCAAGAGTGATATTTCTTAAAATGTTATTATTCAGTGAAATAGATACTCCCTGGCTGTTCAGGCAAAAGGTCACCCTATGGAATCCCAACAGCCTCAAATACCCAGGTTATCCCCTGTTGGTAGCGAACTTTGAATAAAGGCGACTCTGCCAGGGCTTTCGGCGACAGCACGCCACCACGTGTTCCGATAAATATTGTTTTATATCCATAGGTATTGAGCAGCTTCCAGATTTCTTTCGGATTCTCCCCAATAGGTAATAAAGTCTCCACAAAATGATTGACCAGCGTCCGCTGTTCACCGCTGAATCCGTAAAGGACATTGGGCGGCATTGTTGGATGGTCAGTGATGGGAGAAATCCAGTATCCTCCGTCCTGCCCCATATACAACCCATACCCCCAACCAGTGGGATTGATTACGACAGTTTCTCCCTCAGGCAGGTGATCCTTTATCCATTCTAACGCAGCCTGGTCGCTTGCCCGAAACAGGACTGTATCCGGGTTCAAGATAGGCAGTAAATTTTGAGCACCCAAAAGGATCATCTCTAAGCTGAGGATTCCGCAGATCAATTTCCAAAATAAAGTAGGCTCAGGCTCGATGAGTGAATTGATCCAGGAGAGGATTTCACTTAAAAAGTAACCGGCACAAATCGAAATGGGAAGGAAGAGCATGATTTCGACCGAATTCTGGTTGACGAATGCACTTGGAAACGGTAGGTGGAAGTACCCTGGGTTTGCTGATAGGAACAAAATACCGATCCATAGCAGGATGACGATTGAGAACTTATTCCTTTTAAGGAGACCTGATAGCAGACCTAATCCTGCCAGGACCAATATGGGAATACCCCAAGCGACAGTTAAATAACGCCAGTGAATGGCTGGGATTCCAGGATTTCCTAATCCCCATTTACGGGCAACAGGTAGGAAGAAGTCAGAGATAGTGGGAAGAAGCCATGGTGCGATCAGTATAACGCTGAGGACACACGCTATTGTGGTATTCAAAATCGATGAGTAGAGTTTTACCCAGGCATCGGCCTCCCGGCGATAGAGTGTGCCAATCCAAACTGCAAGCAACAGGCACCCTGTGAAAAATGCCACCCGGTAATGTACCAGGATCAAACCGCCTAGAGAAAAACTGGCAGGAATCAACCACGAGATTTTTTTCTTTTGGGTAGGTATTTTCTGGAACAGGATCAGGGTTGCAGGTAGGATTAACAGACCGGTTAATTGCGTATAGCGACCCCAACTTGTGTAATAAGCAGGTATGACAGAAAATAAACCGGTCACCAGGGCAGCAATCACCGCAGCAGTTTTATCCTTCAATAAGGAGCTGGTAAGTGCGTAAACAGCAAAGACCGAAAAAGAATTTAAAGCCTGACCGAAAAACAGCATCGCCTGCGGGATGTCTAATCCACTGAGCCAATGGTAAGCTGCCAGATTGCTGTGGTAACCTGGATGGTAATAATGTGCTTCGAGTGGAATATGGGGTAGATAGTTATCTGGGAAAGCTCCTGTTTCTATAATCCTTCGCGTGATCAGTCCGTGATGGATGGAATCCACCCAGGGTGGCACAGTCAAGTCACGAACCATCGCCACTCGAAGGAAAAAGGAGAACAGGAAAATCCCAACTAAAAACCAGATCTGGGGAGCTGGTCTAAAGGTCTTGCCTTGGGGTAGAGTTGTGGAGGCTTTTATTTTTTTGTGGGTAACATTGCGCCAAAGGAAGACTGCCGTCACAGCACCGGCTGAGACCTGTAACCCAGGCTGAGTCCAGGTCAGATTCAGAAGCGATGTCCATAACAACAGTAGTGGAATAACTGCCAGGCTGAGCCCAACCGAAAGTGCAGTCTGTTCACCAAAATCGAAATCCTTCCGTAGACCTAGTCCATCCAAGATCAGCCAACCGGGGAAGATTAACAATGGGGCTATCGCAAGAAGTGGAAGCCATTCTCTTCCGAGATAACCAAGGTCGGAAAGGATCGCCTGTCCATCGTATTTATAAGTGGTCTGGAAAGCGAGATCCCCTTCAATGGGAATGTCACCAGCGTAGGCTGCTCCATCCAGATACGCTTCTTCATTACGACCCAATACTGCGATTTCTGCTTGACTTGTTCTTAGCCTGAAATAATAAGGCAGCGTATTGTTTTGGAGAGGGGGCTGGATTTCGATGGGATTCGCTCCCTTGAGAACCTGGAATGTGCTGGAAAAGACCGGGATCTGATCCCCCGCCGGGGAAAACACATCCAGAGTCAATTGTGCCTGGTCACCAGTAGGGTCAAGCCAGAGCGTGATCCCACTCATCTTCGTTCTGCGTATGAGTACGGTCTGTCCTATTGAATGTCCAGGCCTGACAGAACCAACGACATCCATTTTATTGGTTTGTGAGACCTCCGGATCATGGAGTTCTGCAAAACCAATGATGATGATGGCGACCAAAACTAAAACCACAAGGAAAATAGCTCCGGTTTTCCCCCATGCATCCTTTTTTAGGATTACCATCCACCCGATCCCTTCTTCGTCAGGATCACTGATTCCCTGGTCACCATTCCCAGATCCTGATTTGTGCTAGTTCAATCCCCTTATTCACCCACATTGGCTTTTAGGTAGGCTTCGATAAAACCATCCAGGTTCCCATCCAGTACCGCAGTCGTATTTCCAGTCTCGTAATCCGTGCGGTGGTCCTTTACCAATTGGTAGGGATGCAGAACATAAGATCGGATCTGACTGCCCCATTCCGCCTTTACATACTCACCACGCAGATCAGCGAGCTTCTCTGCATGTTCCCGTTCCTTGATCTCCAACAAACGGGCCCTGAGTACTTTTAATGCCATCTCCTTGTTTTGGTTTTGCGAACGTTCGTTTTGGCAAGTGGCGACTATGCCTGTGGGAATATGAGTGATACGAACCGCGGTATCGTTCTTCTGCACATTCTGTCCACCAGCACCTGCAGACCGGTAGGTGTCGATGCGAAGATCGTTTGGATTCAGGTCGATCTCGATATCATCTTCGACCTGAGGAAGGACTTCTACCATAGCAAAGGAGGTGTGACGGCGGTTGTTTGAGTCAAAAGGAGAGAGTCGTACCAGGCGGTGGACACCTTTCTCTGATCTTAGGTAACCGTAGGCATATCGTCCGTTGACGGCAATAGTCACACTCTTTATTCCAGCTTCTTCACCAGGGGTTGTATCGATGATTTCCGCTTCATAATCGTGCTGCTCCATCCAACGCAGGTACATGCGCAGCAGCATCTCCGTCCAATCTTGGGAGTCTGTACCACCGGCGCCGGCATGGATTGCAAAGATGGCATCCCCACGGTCATAAGGCCCGGAGAGCATGGCGTTGAATTCACGGCGATTGACCTCCGTTTCAATTGTTTCTACTTCTGCCTCCAATTCCTCTGTTAGATTCTCATCCTCCAGTTCAGCGAGTTCCAGGGCATCACTCGTTTTCCTTCTCAGTTTTTCCCAGCCTTCAACCCGTTCACGGACCCTTGCCAGGCGCTTCATGACCTTTTGGGCGTATTCAGGATCTTCCCAAAGGGTTTGTTCTTCCGCTTTTTTACTCAGGTTTTCATATTCATTTTTTAAAGCAGGAAAGTCAAAGACGCACCAGTAAATTTTCAATTCGAGCCTGACTATCCTTCAGGCGCTCAATCATTTCTTGCATATTGCTACCTCTCTTTATTGCTTGCTTCGTATAGGCTGATGCCTACCGAAATCGCGATATTAAACGAATCAATTTTATCACTCTGGTCGATTTTAACGCTTATTCCATAAGAATGGAAGTTTTCTGGCAAGCCTGTGCCTTCATTGCCGAAGACCAGGCTATAAGGGGATTGGAAGTTGACTTGATGAATATTCTCCTCAGCATTGATCATCAAAATATAAAACTGGCGTGGATATTTCTTTCGATATTCGTCGAAATTATAAAAACTTTCTACTCGAAGTTGGAACAAGGCTCCCATAGAAGCCCTGACTGCATCGGGGTGGAAATGGTCTGCCGCTGGTTGGATGATGGCTAGGTCCTGGAAATCAAAACCAAGCATCGTCCTCTGGATGGTTCCCAGGTTTCCCATCCCGCTGGGATTGACTAGAACAACATGGTTAGTCATCTCATCAAGATCAGATGCTGCTTTTTTAAAAATTCCTACTGCATAATCATTTTCGCGAGCCCTGATCCGTTGGAAAGCTTTCTCTTGTACTTCATAAGGTATCTGGTATTGGTTACATAAAATCCTGATCTTTTCGACCCCTTTGTTCTCAGCCCCCTTGGGATGAATAATGACCCCGGAGGCGATTTCAGGCATATGCTCCAACAGCTCCAGCGTAGGAAAGACCCCGAATGTGTAACTGTGCCTGAAATCTTTTTTATAACTACTCAATGCGAGGATAATGTCCATAGATCACGTTTTGTGTTATTCGTGACTTCGTAAGTCTGCTTAGGCATTAATGAGTTATTTATACTTCTTATTTATCAAAACTCAGGAAGAATTGGAATAATCGATAAGACTCACGAGGTCTGACCCATTAGAAATCGATCAGAATTCCGTCGATGAATGCTTGCGGGTTGAAAGGCTCCAGGTCTTCAGCTTTTTCCCCTAGTCCTGCATATAAGATGGGTAGATCCAATTCGTTCTGGATCGCGAACGCCATCCCCCCACGGGCGGAGGAATCCAACTTTGCCAGGATCACGCCGGTGACATTGACCGCTTCTTTGAATGCTTTTGCCTGGATAAGGGCATTCTGACCTGTGGTAGCGTCCATAACCAGCCAGACCGCGTGTGGTGCCCCAGGAAGGGCTTTGCCAGATACGCGATAGACTTTTTTGAGTTCCTCCATCAGATTAAATCGAGTATGCAACCGTCCAGCAGTATCAATCATGACGATATCCATTTTCCTGGCAACAGCAGCCTGGACAGTATCGAAAGTGACCGCGCCAGGATCCCCATTTTGCTGTCCAGCGATGACGGGGATCTCCAGTCTTTCTCCCCAAATTTTCAATTGGTCGATCGCTGCTGCTCGATAGGTATCCGCTGCGCCAAAGATTACCTGGTTGCCATTTTTCTGGAAACGGAGACCGAGTTTCGCCATGTTGGTCGTTTTCCCGGAGCCATTAACCCCTACGATTAAGATTACACTGGGTTTTGCGGGGAAATAAATCTCTGGAGGTGGGGATAACCTTTTCAGCAGTTCTTCTTTCAGGGTACTTCCCAATTGAGGAGCGGTTGTCAACCCCTCTTCTTGAACTTGTCGCCTGACTGCATTGATCACGCCTTCTGAGGTTTCCAAACCCATATCCGCCTGGACAAACATTGCTTCCAGGTCATCCCAAACTTCTTCGTCGATCTCTCCGGCACCAAAAATATTGGCGATACGCCCAAAGGTGGATTTTCGGGTTTTGGACAGCCCTTCGCGCCATTTTGTAAAAATATTTTTTTCTTCTATCATTACGGTGGGATTATATCGCATAATCAAGAAACCAAGCTTCTTGGTAAGGTACAGCAAATCCATCCTACCGAACTTTAGCCCCAATTCCTAGTGCTTAATCACTTTTCACTTACCCCTAATCCCCTTTCCTTCACCCCGCGGTATAATCTATTGCATGTCGAAACTATCTCACATTGATGATTCCGGGACTGCCAGAATGGTTGATATTGGTGGTAAACCGGTGACGGAGCGAGTCGCTGTCGCCAAAGGGGAGGTTTTAATGGAGTTCGGAACCCTTACTTTAATCCAATCAGGGGATCTTAAAAAAGGGGATGTACTCTCAACGGCGCAGTTGGCTGGGGTGATGGCCGCCAAACGGACCGCGGACTTGATTCCCCTCTGCCATCCCTTACCTATCGAACAAATCCAGGTGGATCTCACCCCAGATCCTTCGCTTCCAGGAATCGCGATCACAGCCATGGTCCGGACAACGTCGAAGACCGGCGTGGAAATGGAAGCTCTCACTGCCGTTACTGTCGCCGCCTTGACGGTCTACGACATGGCGAAAGCAGTCGAGAAGACGATGCGCATAACCAACATACACCTGGTGAAGAAGACTGGCGGTCGAAGTGGTGATGTCGTTAATGAGGATTGAAGTACGAAAATTTATGATTGGAGTGCGTTTGAAGATTCAAGAAAACGGTATTTATGAATAAAGTCACTGTTTTATTTTTTGCTACCATTCGGGACTATATGGGCACCCGGCAGATCATTTTGGAACTGCCAAAAGGATCTGGCGTGCTTGTATTGAAACAGATTTTGACTGACAGGGAGCCCGAAGCTGCCGCCGCTCTTGACAACGCCCTGGTTTCCATCAACCGCGAATACGCCTTCGAGGATCAAACTATACCAGATGGTGCTGAAGTGGCTCTCTTTCCCCATGTTTCTGGAGGATAGATCCTCGGATTGACTTTGATGATCGATCAGTTTCCCGAGACTGGGGATTCGAGAGATGAGATTTTCGTTTTGTGGATAAGGCTAGAATTTAAATTTATGTTTTTTCCCGTTTAACCTGTTTAGGCTGTCTACCTAATCCACCCTGATTACCAAAGTCACCATGTCTAACCTCCCTACTTTTTTTCAGATCACCTCGAATCCTCTCAACCTGGATGAATGGATCGAACAGATCACTTTACCTTCAACTGGTGCTATTTGTTCCTTCATTGGTGTTGTCCGCGCCCAGTCAAACAGAAAGGGACTCCCAGACAAGACTCAATACCTGGAATACGAAGCATACCTGCCGATGGCAGAAGCAAAGATGAGGCAGATTGCAGAGGAGATTCGAGTGCGTTGGCCTACAGTGCAGGGTATCGTCATGGTCCAGCGGGTGGGTCACCTTTTCCCTCAGACGCCAACCGTGCTGATAGCCTGCTCTGCCGCGCACCGCGACACTGGGGTTTTTGAAGCAGCGCGCTATGGCATCGACCGCCTGAAAGAAATCGTACCCATTTGGAAGAAGGAAGTTGGTCCAGAAGGTGAGACCTGGATTGAAGGCGAATATCAGCCTGGTGAAAGAGATAAAGAATGAATAAATTTCAACCAGATCCAATCACCAATCGACAAAATACAGTCATGATACACTGCACTTCCTGTAAATTCCCCTACCCTGAAGACTCAATCCCGTACCGCTGTCCGAACTGTGGTGGTTTGTACGATTTTTCACAGTGGCCTGATTATGATCCCGAATTGGTGACAGAGGAGCCTGGTATCTGGCGCTTTAGGCATACCTTTGGTTTGCCGGATAATGCTCCCAGGATCTATCTCGGAGAAGGAGATACCCCCCTGGTGTGGTCGAAAGGTATGGGCCGAGAGGTTGCTTTTAAACTGGAGTTCCTCAATCCCAGCGGTTCTTTCAAAGATCGGGGAACAGCGTTAACGGTCAGCTTTTTGGGCGCGAGAGGGGTGAGAGAGGCTATGGATGATTCCTCTGGGAATGCTGGGGCGTCCTTTGCTGCCTATGCTGCTCATTCCGGGATTCAAGCCAGAATATACCTCCCCGCTTATGCTTCAGGACCCAAGCGCCAACAAATCGAAGCATATGGGGCACATGTCATCCCAGTAGAGGGTCCGAGGTCCTGTGCCAGTGATGCTGTCCAGCAAGCTGCGGCAGAGGGGGTGGTTTACGCCAGCCACGCAATGTTGCCTCTTTGCCTTCCTGGATTTGCGACAACGGCTTATGAATTGGTTCGCCAGCTTGGGTGTGCGCCTGGAACCTTGATCGTCCCAGCTGGTCAAGGTACCCAGATTCTCGCTTTGGGACGTGCTTTTAAATCCCTGCATAAAACAGGGTTAATTAAGTCCCTACCGAAATTAATCGGTGTCCAGGCTCAGGTCTGCGCGCCCTTCCATGCGGCTTCGATTGGTGGTAAGACCGCCCTTGAGAACCTTGTAGAAGGAAAGACATTGGCTGAAGGGGTGTTGATTAAAAATCCGCACCGTTTGGATGCAGTTCTAAGAATTGTCCAGGAAACTCAGGGCAGGTTTATCACGGTGGAAGAACAGAAGATCCTTTCGGGTCAGAGCGCCTTAGCCAGGCTAGGGATGTTTGTCGAACCAACTTCCGCCATTGTCTGGTCAGCCTTGGAACAGGTTATCGAGCAGGTGCCTGAACCCATTGTAGTGATTTTAACTGGTTCGGGATTAAAAGCACTCTGATTGGTTGGATTAAATTATCCATTTCAATAAGCTGTGGTAGTGAAGTTGGGAGTGGACAGTGATGGATCATTTTTGTAAAAAAGAACAACCTTGATCCTGAGTGGAAAAGTATACCTGAAGTAGTACCTCATAAATTCTTTCCTTTCCGCCTTTGAGATCAATTATACCAACACCTAATGTCTTTTCATAGTCTAAGAGCGGTTCAAGTGGGAGTCTGAAAATTGGTTAAGGGTCGATCTTGGGATCCGATCGATTACTCCTAGCTTTTTTTCATCAGGGGAACCAGTAGACCCAAGTCTTTTGATTATTTTTAACATCTATCAGGAAGGAAGGGTATAATTACTCAGTTCTCATTAATGATATCGATAAGTAAAAAGGAAAAACTAAATGAAAGAAACAGATCGAAATGCCCTTATCACGATCCCAATCGTAATTCTCATTGGATTCGGGATCGCCATCGCAGGCAGTCAGGGGAGCATAGAAGTTTTGGGAATCCCACTCTTCGCCTTTGGGGTTGGGCTTGCCTTTCTAATGCAGTGGATCGCTTTCATTCCTGCTTTCCTGAAGCAGACGGAAAAATTCTATGACCTCACCGGCAGTATCACCTATATTACCGTAACCACGCTTGCCGTCCTTCTCAGCAGTGTCGTCGATGATAGGTCGATCTTATTATTAGTCCTGGTCGTGGTCTGGGCAGCTCGACTGGGCACCTTCCTGTTTCAGCGCATCTTCAAGGCCGGTAAGGACGACCGCTTCGACGATATCAAGCCTTCCTTCCTGCTCTTCCTGCTTACCTGGACCCTGCAGGGCTTATGGGTGACCTTCACGTTTTCTGCTGCATTAGCTGCCATCACCACCACGGTCCGGAAACCACTGGGCGCTTTCGCCCTGATTGGCTTCCTGGTATGGGCGTTCGGATTTGGATTCGAGGTGCTTGCGGACGTCCAGAAAAGCCAGTTCACTGCCAATCCGGAGAATAAAGGGAAGTTCATTCATTCAGGTTTATGGTCTAGATCACGCCATCCAAATTATTTTGGGGAGATTATGCTTTGGGTTGGGGTTGCCATCATCGCTCTGCCCGTCTTACATGGTTGGACCTGGATTACCTTGATCTCTCCTGTCTTCGTGGCATTGCTGATCACCCAGGTCAGCGGTGTGCCCATGCTAGAGAAGAAGGCTGATAAGAAATGGGGTGGCCAGGAGGATTACGAGGCTTATAAAGAAAAGACACCTGTGCTGATTCCAAAATTCTGGTGATCAAATGCCTCATCCCTTAGTCACTCAACTCTGGTTTACGCGTCGCGAGTTTGTCCGCTGCCTGGAAGGGGTTACCCCTCAAGATGCCTTAAAGCAAATTGGATCCATGAACTGCCTCAGTTGGATCGTGGGTCACCTTGCAAGTCAGGAGCAGTATTTATGGTTGGAATCAGCCCAGGGTGTAAGCCTGTTTCCTGATCTGCATGATACCGTGGGATATGGTTCACCAGCAAGTACACCACCTTGGGAGGAAATGTGGGAAAAATGGCGGCTGATAACTGGTACTTCGGATAAGTTCTTGGTGTTGGTCACAGACGAAATTGCACATTCGAAATTTGCCCGGAAGAATAATATGTCCCAGGAAGATGTGGGAAAATCAATACTGAGGAATATATATCATTATTGGTTCCATCTTGGTGAAGCACATGCAATACGGCAAGCCTTAGGACATGAGCATTTGCCTCAGTTTGTTGGTGATTTGTCTGAGGTGCAGTACTGAATGAACCTATCAAAATACACTCATATCCTCTGGGATTGGAATGGTACCCTGCTGGATGATGCCTGGCTCTGTGTTGAGATTATCAACACTTTTCTATCTGATAGGAACTTGCCTGCTGTATCACTGGAGCAATATCGCAATGTCTTCACGTTCCCTGTCAGACGTTATTACGAAGCCCTTGGATTTGACTTCGAGCATGAATCCTGGGAAGCGATCAGTACCGAATTCATCACTGCGTACGAACGTAATCGAAGCCGGTGCCGATTGATGCCGGGTGCTCCAACTGCCCTCAATCAAGTCTCCCGACTGGGGATGGATCAATCTATCCTGTCTGCCAGCAAGCTTGAATACTTGGAAAATGCAGTTGTTGAATATGGTTTGGGGGGTATTTTCTTTTCCCTCAACGGATTGGATAACCACCACGCGGCAGGGAAACTGGTGATTGGAAAATCCTTTGTAGAGCATTTTGGACTCAAACCTGCAGAAATCTTGCTAGTCGGCGACACTCTGCATGATGCCCAGGTTGCGGCAGCACTTGGAACGGACTGCTGCCTGGTATCGAACGGGCACCAAACTGAAGGAAGGTTGGAAGAAAGCGGTATTCTAGTATTCAGAGATTTGAAGGAATTGTTTTAAGCGATATCTCAAGATGTAATAAAATAAACAATCAACTAATAAAAGATTTCGCGAGTTTTTTAGGGGCTTTATTTGTTTGATAAATGAATGTGGGATTCGAATAATATTCCCTGTAAAGTGCCATAATGATTGTTTTTCAATGTGATAAACAAACCCATTATGCCAAATTGAAGAACATGGTTCTCCATAATAGGATATGGCACACCATAAATATGTTTCTCCGAATGTTTATTCCAGAAATCGTTCGATGTATTCGTTACCACTTTCCAGTATCTATCCTGATTTCAATATCTTCCAACAGGTCATCCAGCATCTCTTCGAATTCTTCTGGGTCTTCACTCCTCGTTGCTAATGATTCAAGGAAGTAAATGACCAAGCCGCGCAGTTCTTCAACTGGCAATATCTGGGTCAGGTCCTGCGCAGTATCGTCCAGGTTCTTCTTGATTTTGAAGATGTCTGTCATCGTCCTTTCTCCTGTTTAATATTCTCGGTTCAATTGAAATCACCACCAGCTGTTTGAAAACCGCTGATCCTACTATACCCTTTCGTTGCGGCAACATTCCCATCAGAAATCATAGTTTATTTCAAGAGATATAATTTCTGATTTTAGTATAGCACTAAATTTCAAGATTCCTTCCAGCGGCTCTCCCCCGTCAAATATAAAATTAATCTATCCCTGAAGGCGGGGAAGGACGGATGTCAGATAGGGAGGTTCTATCGTTTTGCAAATCTTGTTTGTGGGACATGACATTATTAAAACCTACTTTAATGATAACCAGGAAAGGCAGTGAAATTTTGTAAAAACTTGATATGACTTTAATGCAAAAACCGAGTTTTTTAGGATTTGATTGCAAAAGTTTTTCACTTTAGGTTCAAAAATCGGCTATTTGAGGGATAACACCCTCGAAAAACTCGGTTTTTTGGGTTTCTTTTTCCGTCTAGAAATCATCCACTACCTTTTTACAGTAGACTCTTGATATATAATGATAATAAGAAAGGATGTGTATGATGTCAGCTATACCAATTCTTGAGCTAGGGGTGTGGAATGCCTGTATTATTGTTTTATTAACTATTTTGTCATATATTCCAGGTCAGCTAATAAATAAGGAAGATTATGCAATAGTTTTTCTGTAAATTGGTAAGGTATCCATAAGAAGCAAGATG